>JBBSWG010000017.1:0-7347 GCA_038046425.1 Nanobdellota archaeon | reverse complement strand
TGAAACGCTATGGTGAGGCGTAGCCACAGCTACGCGGGAATTATGCAACACAGCAGATTTTAGAACAATTTCACTATTTCCTATCATCTCATCCCGCCAGCGGCAACTCTAACCGTTCCAGATCCCCTTGCAGAATGCGATACTGCAGCAGATCATGATACCACTTTTCAAAGTGCATGGTTATTCCGCTCCTCCGGCTTCCGGCGCCCCGCCTACCGGAGCGGCACTTTTGCTGATCACAAATACGTCGCCCACCGCTTTCACCAGCTGATGAGGCACAATCACGCCCTTAGCACTGCCCAGAACGCTGGATAAATAAGAATTCTTGCTGGCCCGGATCTTCCAGCCCACCACCTTATTGCCATGAGTTATACAATCTTCAATTTCGCCAAAATAATCGCCGGCATCCGTAAACACTTTTAAATCCCAGGTTTCTGAAACTTTCTTCATCTTCAACATGGAGCATCACCTCAATTATATTACCTCAGTTATACTTCATTTAGGTTCATTTAGGCAGGCTGAAACTACGTAGGTTTAAATACTTTTCTATTATTGAGTGGGG
Source organism: Nanobdellota archaeon (assembly GCA_038046425.1). Classification (GTDB taxonomy): domain Archaea; phylum Nanobdellota; class Nanobdellia; order Woesearchaeales; family GW2011-AR9; genus JAHFRS01. Next base: position 6,785 of record JBBSWG010000017.1, on the reverse strand, counting down.
TATTAGGGAGAGAATTAAGGAAAGAAAAGAAGTTAATACTCCCCCTTCCTGAAGCGAGGGCGGGTACGTGAGCGAGCCAGAGGCGAGCTCTGGCAAGTCAGCGGCGGGCTCGCCGCCGCCGGCTGTTTTCCTGACACTAATCTGGCTAGGAAATGAGAAAGCGGCGGAACAAACGGACGAAACATCGTAACCACCCCTGCTCGCCTGCCTTATTGGCGGCCGCCCTCGCTTCATAAATCCAAGTAATCACAAAAAAAATGCCCCTCCACCTTATCGGTACCTCGCACATTGCCCCGCAGAGCATCCGGGAGATCAGGAAATATCTTGATCAGGAGAAGCCGGACCTGGTAGCGGTCGAGCTGGACGTCCAGCGGGCAGCAGCTTTGCTACAGGAAGAGAAAAGAAAAGTCTCCCTGGGCCAAATCATCCACTTCGGGATAAAAGGTTACCTGTTCGCTAAATTAGGACAGTACCTGCAGCAGAAATTGGGGAAGATAGTCGGGGTTTCTCCGGGTGCGGAGATGAAGGCAGCCCTAGAACTGGCGAAGAAGCAGAAATTGCCGGTAGCCTTCATTGACCAGCCTCTGGCGATAACCCTGCAGCGTTTCTCCCACAGCTTAACCTGGAAGGAGAAAGGGCGGTTTGTTGCCGATCTGTTTGCCGGCTTGCTCTTCCCGCAGCGGCAGTTGAAGAAACTAGGTCTAAGCGGGCTAGGTACTGGCAAAGTAGGCCCACACACCTGGGACTTAAAGAAAGTTCCGGAGCCAGAACTGCTCTCTGGCTTGATGAAAGAACTCCAGCGCAGGTATCCGAATGTTTATCGGGTGCTGGTGGAAGAGCGGAATAAGTACATGGTCAGGCAATTGGTGAATTTGTTGCGGAAGCATCCCCAGAAGAACATTCTGGTAGTGGTGGGTGCGGGCCATAAAGAAGGGATGGAAGAGCTATTGCTGAAAGTGGAAGTGGTGGGGTAAATGTTTTGGAACTTTATTTAACAAATCTCATTTAACCCTTATTCTCCACCCCAACAACATTTATATAGAGGGTTTTGAATCCTTTGTAGAAGTCTAGGTAACATATGAAAACAATAATCGTTATTAGTCTGCTGTTGCTCTCGGTCGTCCTGCTCAGCTGCCTGCCGCCAGCTAACGAGTTTGTTCGTCCCAAAGCTGGAACGGAGCAAGCCACAGCTCAGTCAGCCACGCCGACGACAGCACCGGCACCGTCATCGCCAGAAACAACAGCACCGTCCGTAGCACCTTCTCCTGCTTCAACCGAACCGACAGCCACTTCCCCTTTAGCCAGCGGTGAATGTACCGTCAATGCCGATTGTGCCGAGGGAACATTGTGCATTGATGGCTCCTGTGCAACGATTGCCTCACTGTATAATACCGCTGCTGCCTGCGCCCAGAAATGTACGGTGGAAACGGTAGACGTCACGACGAGCGACGGTGAGAAATATACGCTCGCGAGAACGCAAGGCAGTTATACTGCTGCCGGCGCCTTAGAATGGAAAGTGGGCGCTATTCCCTTGTATTGTCCGGGAGAAAAGAAATTGATTCCCTTCCATTTCTTTAAGAAGACTACTGGCAAGGTGATCAGTGAAGAGGTAGTTACGGTAGAAGAAGGCCAGACTAGCCCGGTGATAACTCATCCTACCGTGTCCCGAGTAAAGTTTACGGTGACGGTGAATAAGGTGAAGGAAGTGTGTTAAGTAAACTGTAGAACATAAAAATTCCCACATCAAAACCCTCCAGTACGGGGTACGGTGGTTCTGCTAAACCCGCTTCTGTTAAAACCGCTTCTGTTGATTAGTTATGAGTTAATGGCGTTGTTTTTTTAACGTGTCCCCTACTCCATCACCCCGCCCCCCCGTCTCCACGCCAGAGAATTTTCCGCAGAAAATTCTCACCCATTCCTCTTCATCAACTTTACATTCACCTCAATCTTCTCTAACGTCTGCTTTAAGGCCAGGTTAATGTCCTCACGAAAGTTTTCCGGTTGGCTGAAGAATTGTTGAATATCTTTGCGTAGCTCTTCGCTATCTGCTCCTGCGAGGTTATGGACAAAATTAGCCAGCATATGCGTCCCGCTGCTATACTTCTTCAACAGCGCCGGCCAGTTCTGCCTGGTCCAGGGCCAGATTAAAGAAGAGCCATAGACATTGGCAGAAACGGTCAACGGTAACACTAACGAATCCTGAAGTCGTACGGTGGAAGATTGGGATAAATCCAACGCCTTCTTGAGTAAGACCACGTCCTTAAACACTCCTAAGGCTCGCAACAGTTTCCGGCTTTCCTCGGGCAGCTTCTCCTGTTTATATTTTTCCAGCAGGTATGAGAACGTTTGCTCATTCCCCTGCCAGGCTGCTAAGGCATAGATTACACCCCGTAGGTTGGCATCCACTGCTTTATTTTTCTGGATTTTCTGGAATAACTCGGCTGACTGCCGTAACGTTGCTTTATGTTCCAGGTAGCCGAGGGAAGCAATAGTGATAGCGCGTAACATCGTATCCGTATTTTTCTCATTTTTTCGGCGGTTCCATCCTAAACAGGCGAGTAAGCGCTGGTGATAGAGCAGGCTGACTTGAGCAATCGTGTCGACCAGGTTGCGCTTCAGCTTCTTCCCATAAAAAAAGCGGTGCAAAGCGCTGAGATGAAGCGAGATCGCCGTGTCTAATGGATAATGAGCATCCAGACAATAGTTACGGACAAATTCTAAGTGTTCTTTCACCAGTACTTCTCCGGCCGCCGTGAGTGCATACAAGCTATCTTCCACCCCGGCAGCGTCTAAAGCTGACAACTTTTTCTCTTTAATCGCTGTTCCGATCTTCGCCAGCAATTCAGGAGGATAGCGCACGCGATAAAAACCATTCTCGTTAAGGTTCAGCTTAATCCAGTCGCTGGGCTCGGTTACGGTCAAGGTTGATTCTTTCAGCATCACCTTCTTTTGTTCATTTCCGGCCTGATAGGTAATCGGCACCAGCCAGGATTGACTATATTTCTTTCCCAGGAGCGTAAAGCGCTGCTGCGCCAGTGAATAGCCTAGGGAATAGCCTTTCTTGCCCTTTTGCATGCTCGTTTGTACTTCCACCAGCGGATAACCCGGCTGCACGATCCAGCTCTTCATTAAGATGGTAAGATTTTCCTTTTTTGTTCTCAAGCCTTTCTCCTCTTCCTTCCCAACTCCTTCTTTCTTCCCCGCCGCTTTTTCATATTCTTCCTGGATTGCGGTCCAGAGATCCTCTTTTTTCGCATTGGCGTAAGCATGCTTCTTCAGATAGCGCTGCAATCCCTTTTGAAAAATCTCCTGCCCCACATAACTTTCTAACATCTGCAGGATGCTGCCGCCTTTATCATAACTGATGCGGTCAAAGATTTCATCCACTTGTGCTGGCGTGTTCACCGTCACGCTAATGGGATGCGTGGAATCAAGTTGATCGGCATTCAAAGCATCGGCAATCGTGTCGCTGTAATATTGCAACGGTAAATCCCATTCGGGATAGGCAGCATTGACTGCCTTATAGCTCATAAAGGTGGCAAAGCTCTCATTCAGCCAGAGATCTTCCCACCAGTCCATCGTAACCAGGTTACCAAACCATTGATGGGCAAGTTCATGAGCAATCGTCAGGGCGATTTGTTGTTTTATGGCTACGGAAGTGTTCTCATCGCCAAGCAAGGCCAGCTCGCGAAAGGTGATGGCACCCCAATTTTCCATGGCGCCATGGGCAAAGTCGGGAATGCCGATAATATCCAGTTTAGGCAAGGGGTAGGGAATCTGGAAATACTCCTCAAAGAATTTCAGGAAGGTTTTAGTGAAGTGTAAGGGTAATTTGGCCAGAGGAAGTTTATCCGGAGTAACAAAGATGCGCACAGTAACATCCCGCAACTTTGTGCTCAGCAATTTGAAATTGCCCACGCCCAGATAAAGCAAATACGTGGACATTTTAGGTGAGCGGGAAAAGACCACCTGTTTTTTTCCATTGAATCTATTATTTCCATTAACCACTTTTTCTTCTTTCACCGGCATATTGGATAAGGCCGTAAAATTTTTATCTATCACTAGCGTGACATCAAACGTGGCCTTCAAGGCGGGCTCATCAAAGCAGGGAAAGCAGGCTCTCGCGTTAGCTGCTTCAAACTGGGTACTGACGAGATATTCGTCTTTGCTCTTTATTCCTTTGCTGTTTATTTCTTTGCTATTCATACCCTTTCCATCCACCCGATACTTGCTGCGGTAAAAGCCATACATCTGATCATTATGCTTCCCCGTAAATTCAAGAACAATCTCTGCTTTTCCCTGAAGAGTCTGGTTAAAGAGCAGCGCAATCTCCTGCCGTTGGTCGTCCTGGTGAATTGAGGCCGCCTGCTGGTTGATAGTCACGCTTTTAATCCGCAATTCTTTAGCATTCAGGCAGATTTTCCGGGTAGGCTTCTGGATCTGCACTTTAATCGTCGCTTTCCCGGAAAATTGAAAGGTGCGGAAATCAGGCTCAAACCAGAGCGCATAATGGAGAGGAATGACATTTTTTCCTAAGGTTTGGCGCTGAGGAGGGGTCATAGTATATTTAGTGTGGAAAAACAGTAGGCGGTGGCGAGGCTCACGGCCGGCGGGCAGACTTTATATCCACATCATATCCTGGCGAAGGATAAAATAAGGTTTAATAAAGGTTGTGATGGGGTGGCACAATCCATTTTGGGAGTGATTTCCTGAACAACGCCGCCGCCCGTGCCAAGAGGTGAGCCGAGCTACGCGGTTTACGAAGATTCGTTCGTCTGTTCCGACGCTCTCTCGCTCCACCAGCAGATTTACGGTAAGATGAACAGCAAGCGTCGGCGATGCTCACGGCACAGGCGGTGTTGTTCAGGGTCGCTCGCATCTTGATAGTGCCCTTCCCTCCGGAAATCACTCACCTTTTGGATAGTGCCGATGGGGTGTAATTATTTAGCTTTCTGAATTGGTGCTCTCCCTGCTTCAGAAAGATGAAGTATTGCCGGCTGTTTGCCAACGCAAAATTCTCAATAAATCACTGCCACTACCACACCTTCCACCTGCTCAAAACGCACTTTCATGGGATCAGTGATGGTGCTGTTGTCGCCTTTAACACGATAGTATATCCCCTGCTGATCGTGCCCTTTCTCCACGACGCGATGGATTAACGTTCCATAGGGGCTATCATAGGCAATCACGTCACCCACTTTGATCGCTTCGGGATTACTTGGCTTAATCTCAACCGCATTACTTCGCTCATCCAGAAACGGGTCCATGGAATTGGTATTAGTAAAACCGGCCCAGAGGGCATTTGGTATTTCGAGAACAACTTTATCTTTATAGACCTTGATTTGCTCTTCCCTGACCCAGTCGTTGGGGGATACCCTTTCCGGCGCAGCCAGGGAGAAAGGGAATTTGAAGATTATGAAAGAGAAGGCCAATAGTATAACCACCAGCAATAGCATTAATTTATAGAAGCGGGGGTAAAAAAGCATAATTTCCATATTGAAATTAAACATATATAAAGATTTGTATTGTTTAGAATATATATTTTGTAGTTAACTGCTTCTACCCCCACACTCCCTGCCAGATTATAGCTACCCCCTCCCCGCCAAACTTTACCAGCAGATAGGCTAGCAGGAAACTGGGTACAAAGGGGAGGCCTTCTTTAATCAGTACGGTCTTGAGTCTTCCTTCGGTTTTCAGGCGATTCAAGGTCGTCAATTCTTTCATTCCCAACGTCGTGCTCTTAACCACTCTTCTTCCGTCTATAAAGATATCTTCCGCTAGCCAGTCTCCCTCCGTCAACGTGCTAATAGCAACATCCTTAAAGAAGCTGGTCTGCTCGACACTCTCCACGAATAAGAAGAGGTAAAATAACACCAACGGGAACAGCACCAATGGCCAGAGAAAAGGTAACGGAATGCTGGCGAAGGCAAAAAAAGCAGCCGCTCCCCCTGAGGCAATATGGATACCTTTATATTCTCCTAACAGGAAACGGAAATGCCGGCTTACCTGCTGCTTTTTCTGAAAGAAAATGACGATCATCCAGACCAGGCCGTAGAGTGCACCGACAAAGAGTAACGCCAGGAGAAACCAGCCTAACTCTAAGCTCGCCGGAGAAAAAGGGTAGGAAATACCGATCATGGCGCCCAGGCCTGCTAACAGTTTTGTATCGCCGCCACCCCATTGATGAGTCAGGTAAAAGATACTGCCCAGGAGAAAAGCGACAACCAGGCCTAGCACGCCGCTCAGCAGGGTGGACCAACCTTCCTGAAAAGAGTAAATTGTCCGTATTCCTAATCCTGCGGCTAAAAAGCCGTAATTGAGCCAATCGGGAACTTCCCTGGTTTTCAGGTCGGTGCAGGAAGCTGCCATCAGTACAAGGAGGGACAAGGTGATGAGGATTAGTTCTAGCATGGGAATCACCCGCGAGGGAAAGGGAAATGTCTACATTTATATAAAATGGTGGGGTGAAAATATGCTTTCTCGGGAGGAGAAGAGCTTTTAAAGAAGTGCTGAATTTGGAGGCTAGAAGCCCAAAAATAGATTTAAATTCAGGAGGAGGCAACAATGGCAGGATTTGATAAAAGTCTGGATAAAGAACTGTTTTCAGAATCAGTAGAGTTCGACAAAAGCAGAATTGCTGTTTCTATATTTGCCTATAATAACGGCACGCCTAAATTGCAAATCTCGCGAGAAACGAAAAGTGCCAGCGGGGAGTATAATTTTGCTAAATTGGGAAGGATGAATAAAGAAGAAGTAGAGAAAATAATGCCCTTAATGGAGAAAGC
>JBBSWG010000016.1:0-5169 GCA_038046425.1 Nanobdellota archaeon | reverse complement strand
TGCTGCAGCAGCCAGAACCGGGAAAAAAGTCAGAGAATCCTGAAAAGCCTCCCTTTGGTCAGTTTTCAAAATTCTCTGGCGTGGGAACGGGGGGAAGCAGTTAACGGAGTAATTAACAACGAGTGGCTTAACGGAACTCTCGTACCCCACGCTGGAGGGTTTTGATTCGACGTTTACTTCGACGTAGTTCACGTAAGAAAGTACAGGCCATTCAAAACCCTCACCTTAACCCTAAAACCTCCACCTGCCCCCGCTGCACCGTCACTAAGCGGAAATTTAAGCCCAGCTCCAGCACTGCCTCCAGCAGGGCCATGTGCTCTTTTCCATTTCCTGAGGCCAGATTTAACCCCACTTCAAAATCCGCTACTTTTCCCTGTAATTCAGTCTTGATCTGCTCTACCAGCTCTGACGTCTCGCGCTGGAAATCTACCATGATAAGCTCAGTCGTGCCCAGTGGAGTGAATCTTTCCTTGCCGAACTGGTCCGTCAGCAGAAACACCTTGCTCCAGGGCTGGCTGTTGATGACTTTAACCACTTCCGTCCAGGTTCCCTTGCCGGAGGAAAGGCAGGCGAGCAGAGTAGGCATAAGTTTCTGGTCAAAAAGAAGAGGATTTAAATTAGTTGCGGTTATTTTTGCTAAACTAAATGGAATCTGGGTAATTTTATTCACTTAACTGAAATGAACCGCAAGTTATTTAAAGTAGGGGCATATATGCTATTTGAAAATGATAAATAAAACTCTGCTTGAAGCTACAGCGAAATGGATAGTGCAGGATTGGAAAGACGAAATAGTTTTCCCCGACTACCTAAACAATGCACCCGATGAATTAAAAAATAAAATAATCTCTTATTACTTGGCTTGGACTTTGAAAAGTGGTGATGCAAAAAAAGCATTTCATACCTCGGAAATGTTCGGAATGGAGATATTAAATGAAGTGATAGAAGAAGCTAAAAATTATATTATCAATAATGGTAAATTTGGTTGCAAAAGAAAATACCTGATTAAAGAGGATCTGGAAGCATTTAAAGAATATGAAATAGAATTTTCTAAATCAGAAGCGTTAAACCTACTTAAGTTACAATATTTTAAATTTGATGAGTTAAAAGAAATATTAAATTTCTACAAAGATAAAATTGATCCGCTAGGGGTTTATCTGAACTTATGTGAAGACTTCTGTAACTTAGCTATAGACCAAAATGATTTGGAGAAATTTTCAACTGGTTTCCATATGCTCTTAGAGGTTTCCACACCTGAAAAAGCACTTTCTTTGCTTCCAAATGTAAATTCATTCTATCTTCGTGATGGAGAAAAGCTTTTTAGGAAATTTAATAAATTTGTTGCCCTATTCAAAAAGAAAAGAGTGAACGATTTAAGCAAGAAGGTTGAAAGCTGGTTTGAATCCATACTCGCCTTCTATCCTGAGCTTCTTAAAAAAAAAGACTCGAGAGATTCGTCTTACACTCTTGGAAGAATAATTGAATCTTACCTAAAATATTTCAAGTTTTCGAAGAAAACGTCTGATGAAATTGGTTATGCTTTAATCTCTAATAACTTAGACATTAGCCCTTGGAAGGCTTTGGAATGCTTTGGTGCTTCTAAAAATAAGAAGATGAAACAACGACTTGAAATATTTACTGTCGCCTGGAAAAAAGCACAATCACTTTCACAGAAGGAAACAGATAATATTCTCAACAACGCGCTTAAAGAAGCAGAGAAATTCTCAAAAGAGGGATATCATCTACTAGCATTTAGTATCCTAGAATCAGCACAAAGTTTAGTTGAGAAGAACAACATCCCTTTTTCTCAAATCAAGCAAATGATAGGAAAGAAAGTAGAAATGGCTTTAAATACGCTCCAAGATACTGGAAAATTTCCAACAAGGTATCATCAACCCCAGACAATTATTAAAGATATTGAAAATATTGACAATAAAAAGATAAGCGTTGATATAATCAAACAAGTGATTAAAAGCAGACCTTTTCTTTCTGAAGAGTTTATTTGTGATTTTTTCTCTCGTTTTTATGAGCTCTTTGATAAGCGATTCATTGTTAAAACAATTAATGGTTTAATAGAAAATAAGGGCAAACTAAGTGGGGATTATTATATCTTTAAGTTATTAGAAAACTTAAATAAAAAATTTTCAAAAGAGGAATTGGAATCATTTGCTAATTCTTTTGAAAAAAGTAAAAATTATTACTATGCCCTAAAAATACATAAATTACTTGATCCGGATTCATCTAAAACCGTCGAGCAACTAGAAAAAAAATATTCTAATCTCCATCATTTTGAGTTAACGTGGGAAGAAAACAAGCTTCTTGCCAAGAAAAATAGGAAAATTAAAGATATCCTGGAAAAGCAAGAAGTAGAAGAGAAGAACAGGAAGATACCTGAAATAGATGAAAAATTCCTTATGGGAGAATTAGAAAATAGAAAACTATGCATCCCTAATCCTAAAATACCAAATAAATATGACGTTAAACGTAAAATGTCAGGCACTAATGAGTTTAAGGCATTATACCGGTTCATTGAGAATATTGCTATTTTGAAAACACAAATTAGGGATGTTAATCTTGATGTAGAAATTCCTATAAATCTAAATAAGATTTACACCTTTCCTTTACCCTTCATAAAAGAAGAGGCACCCCCGCGCGAGATTAGTAAGAGAGAAGATGATGTCCTAGTCACATTTGATTTTGGTCCAAAACCGCGAAGAGAAGCTAGAATAAGATGGTTAGAAGCAACTCTTTTGCAGAAAATACTTCTCAAGTACCATCTATTAAGAAATATTAATAACAAAGATTGGCCACAAACTTATATGTGCTACAATGAGGTCCCCTACAAAGAACGTTCAGAATATTTTTTCCAGATCATAGAAGATTTTCTTAAAGATAAAATGAAAATTAAAGAAATTAATTATTCTATTCTAAATAAATTCCAGGATGATATTGACCAAGAAATTATTAAAGTGTTTCTGCATCATAAAGTAAAACCCAAAGCAACATAACCCTAATCAAGTCCAATTTAAATCAGTTCCTCCCGTTCCAGATACTCCCGCGCCTGCTGAAAGTCAGAAAAGTGTGCTTTTACCCGAGCATAACAGCGCTCATCCTTAAGATTCATGCCGAACGGCAGAGCGACTTCCTGCCAGGCAGGAATATCGTTAAAGTGATCACCAAAATAGGCTACCCGTTCCCGGGAAACTTCCTGTTGCCGCAACACTCTCCTTACTGCTGTCCCTTTCTCCGCGATGTGGACGTGCATCGTTCCCGTCCCGGTAAAATAACCCTCAGCAGTGTGCAGTTCGTTCGCCAGCACCATATCAAGTCCCGCTTCCTGCTGAATTTCCCGTGCAATCAGGTCAATGCCATTGCTCACCATTCCCGTCTTGATCTTTTTTTCCTGTAACCGGGTACACAATTCCAGAAACCCGGGAGTGTAAGGAATCGGCAGAAGCTTCCTCAGTACTTCCTCCACGCGCAGACCATGGAGATCACGGCAGTTCGCCTCAAACCAATCCTGGTACTGATGAGGGCGATGGACATAATACTGCAATAGGCGATCCCACTCTTCTTTTTTTCCAATCACTTCCCCCAGCGCGTCCCAGCTGGATTGGTAAGGGCTGTTCTGATATTGCACGATCGTGCCGTCCATGTCAAAAAGAACTATATCCAGGGTCATAGCCTGGCGGCTGGCAGATGATTTAAATGCTTTTCGCTATAGATCCTTTAAATCCAACATCTCTCCCCTATCCCCACCATAACTCTCTCACTTTTCAAAGACAACAAACATTTAAAAAGAGCTTCTGCTTCTGCCCGTTCATTCAACAAAAGAGGAGGTGAATACACATGGCAGGAGGAGTTGTTAAAGGGGTAGCGAACAAGGTGATTACCTATGCTTTCACGGTGGGGATCATTGCCGCCTTAGTATTAGGGTTGCTCTCGACTTGGGTGACGCAGTGGGAAGCGATCTTGACCAGCGTTTTGATACTGGCGGGGATCGTAGTTGGTTTCTTCAACATCACGCCCAACGAAGCGCGGGATTATATCTTGTACGTGACGGCATTAGTGATCGTGACCAGCCTCAGTAAAGGCACGCTGGGAGCGTTAACGACCATCGGCCCGATGCTGGAGAATGTCCTGGGGAGCATCATGGCCTTTATCATGCCCTCGGTGATCATCGTAGGAATCAGGTCCATTCTGAATTTGGCGAGGAGTTAAGAATTTTTAAATTTTTTTTTTATTTTTTTACCTTTTTAAGAATTTTCTGCGGAAAATTCTCTGGCGTGGGGAGAGAGTGGGGGGGGAAATAAAGTAACCCTTATTAACTGACGGATAATCTCTCCTCTTGATGAACATCAGCTTTTTTGAGGAATTTCCCAGCAGACAAAATCTGGAGAAGCTCACGCTCGTTTCCTGGCCCAGTAAACTGTACCTGGCTGCCCGCTCGCTCCGGGAGTTTACAGCAGTGGTAGGCAGGATTAAGAGGAAAAATATCAGAACGTTCATTTACTGGCCAGTTCTTGAACGGAAGGAAGGCTACTGGATTTCTCCTTTCTCGCAGCGAAAGGCCTTGAAGCGGATATTCCGGGAATTAGGAGGGAGAAGAATCCCCGTAATGCTCGATTTGGAACTGCCCACGACACAGAATCCCCTACTTTACCTTACCCAAGCCTTCTCCTTTATTGCCAACAAGAGATTAATTCGCCAATTCATCCAGAATTATCGGGGCGCTATTTATCTGGCCGAATATTATCCGGAAGGGAAATGGAAAGAGCGAATGTTGCAATTTTTGGGCTTACATTACCCCTCCTTTCCCCGGGCCTCTCCCTCGGTTAAGATTATCAAGATGCTTTACCACTCGCTGCATCCGTTTAAAGAGGAATTTGTAAAACAAGAGTTAAAAAGAGGGAGAAGCGAGCACCAGAAGAATTTCCTGGTAGCGTATGGCACGATGGGAACGGGAATTCAGCGGACTGAACCAAACATAACTTTTGAGCAATTGGCGCGGGATCTGCAGTTGGCCCAGCAGGCAGGGATAGGGGAAGTAATAATCTACCGCCTCGGAGGATTGCAGACAAGGTACGCAACTTGCCTTCAGAAATTCTCTAGGAAATAGGCAATCCCGCTTTCTCAAACAAGGCTTCCAGGCCGAGAGCTAAAGTTTTATAA
>JBBSWG010000015.1:4378-15965 GCA_038046425.1 Nanobdellota archaeon | reverse complement strand
CCCCTTCTTCGCCAGCAGATTCCTCGTGTTCTTCCCCACCAGCTTCCTCTCCCCGCTCACCGCTCTCTTCTCCTAACTCACGTATTTCTCCCTGCTCACCGATTGCCACCTCTTCTCCTCGTTCTACCGCTTCCCGGGCCTCTTCTAACTGGGTGAGAGCTTCCCGCAACTGATCAGCGACTGGGCTATGCTCACTTTCCTGCTCCAGGGCCTGCTCGGCCTGCTCCCGCAGCTGCTGCAATTCCTCGATGCCGACCAGCTGTGCCCCTCCTTCCCCGATCACTAAATGCTGATCTCCACCCACCGTAAGCGATTCCAGGACCCCGGCATCAAACAGTTCCGGAGGAAGTTCTAGGCCTTCCGGCAAACCGCCTTCACCTCCGGGGAAACCATCAGGAGATTCTCCGCCAGGAAATCCACCACCCGGAAACTCCCCGGAAGGCCCGCCGGGAAAGCCGCCCGGAAATTCACCGGCAGCAATCCTTTCCTGAATAAGTGCAGTACATTCATCCATACCAATAAATTCACCATCTTCCAGGCAGTCAGCGGGCGCTCCCCCTCCTCCGCCAAAGCCCCCTTCAAACTGCCCCGCTACCTGCTCCCTCATAATCTGTTCACATTCCTCCCGGCCAATGAACTTACCGTCGCTATCCTTGCAGGCTTCCGGAATCTCAAATTGTGCTGACATTTTTTCCTCGCATTCTTCCCGGCCAATAAAATTTCCCCCTTCCATGCACTCTGCAGGAATCTGGCCGGAACTCGCCATCAGGGCGATACATTCATCTTTCCCGATCGGCCGGCCATCCCGGATACATTCTGACGGAATATCATACTTTTCAATCACGATAGCCATGCACTCTTCCATGCCGATGAATTTTCCGTCCTGTTGGCATTCTTCCGGCGGCTCGCCATACTTCTCGCGCATCAACGATTCACATTCTTCCGGCGTGGTCAGGCCCGCTTCTTTACATTCCGGCGGGGCAAATTTGTCAAACATCTCCTGCTTTTTCTGCTCGATCAGCTGCGCTAAGGTTTCTTCAAAGGCCGGGCGCAGAAAGTCCGGGGTATCCGGAGGTACTAACGGCTTCTGCTCTAATTCCTTACAGGCGTTAAAATCCTGCTCAAATTCACAGCGGATTGCTAGAGCCTTGTTTTCTTCACACTCTTGCTGGTGCTTTTCGACCGGAATATCATCACAGCGGCAGCTGCGGGGATCGTTAACACACGTCGTAATCTCTTGAATCATTTTTTCCAGGGCAGCTTCTTCCCGCTGGCTCATTTCCCCTTCCACTGCCTCTTTCAGCCAGGAGGGAGCAGCATCCGGGTTACAATATTGGTCCGCCAGCACGGCATTGTAATCAACATACGATAACTCTTCACAGTACTCTCCTACTTTGGAAGCAATCTCGCCCGCGATCCTGATTTTTTCTTCCGCGGTCACTTGCTCATCCAATAAAGCGCCTACTTCCTCCCAGCCGGCGGGCGTACTTTTCTGGATAGCTGCGAGCATCCTCTGAGAAAATTCAGTGTTATCTCGGGCCACCGCCAGCAGCCTGGGACTTATTTCTTTTTCAATAATCGGCGAAACCGACTGAGCCCTTTCTAGAGCCTGGGCTGTTTCCTCCTGCTTCTGCTCGGCAGCCATCAACGCGGCTTCCGCCACCTTTTCCTGTTTGACTTCTAAGGCATACTCGGCCTTCTCTTCCCCCTCTTTGAGGGCTAAATTAACATTTTCAATGATTTCATCAACAACATACAGAAGGCTGTCGGGAGTGGTGCCGGCACGATCTTCGATGATCTCGACTTCTTCCGCAAATTCTTCTTCTAGTATGCTTATCTCTTCCACCGCAAAGGGGCTTTCCTGAGCGAGAGAAGCGGCGAGAGAAATAAGGAGAAAGAGAGAAGCGATTAGGAAAGAGATTAGTAAAGAAGTATGTACGGCTACGTTTCCTTGCCTCTTTTTTGTCATAAAACTGTAGGATGGATACCCTTAAATCTTTGGGAAGAGACTCCTTACCTCCATATTTAAACCTCTTTCAATACTTGTTCGACTAAGTTTCCAATCGCGACATAGATTAACAATGAATAGGTTGCTATATTCAGTATCAAATCATCTATCTGCATTGCTTTAATCTTATAGATTATCCAAATGCCAGCTAAGATCAAACTTAATATTTCGGCAAAAATGAGAGTTGTTTTGTAGAAATTCATCGTAAAACACCTGACTTTGAGATAAACAGTATCAAGGCAACAACGGCAAACCCAATAATAATCCAACCGATGACGGTTAAAATTTTTTTTAATACCTCTTTTGAATGGTTACCCATTTTTCTCATCCTCCACCACCACCCCTATTTAGGTATTTAGGGTATGGGCCTTTCGTTACTGGTATCGGGGAGATGTTTATATATTTTTGCTTTTAGGGGCACTATCCATTTTAGGAGTGATTTCCTGAACAACGCCGCCGCCCGTGCCAAGAGGTGAGCCGAGACCCCGCTGTTTGTAAAAAGAGGATCAGTAGGTGCTCCAAAAGATTAAATGAAGCGAACATTTAACCAGGAAACATTCGCCTGGAGCACGAGGCTCACGGCACAGGCGGCGTTGTTCAGGGGGAAAGGCACTATCAACTCGCTCTTCGTACGTATTTTCTGGGAAATCACTCACCTTTTGGATTGTGCCGGAAAATAAGGAACGAATCATGCGGAAAATCGGTCTGCTGTCAGAATATGGATTTATCACGGAGAAGGAAGGGGAGAAAGCGGCGGAAGAGATAGATCAAGGAATAGATAAAGGGATAGAGTAGGTAAAAGGGGTAAGTAAAAGGGATAGAAAAAAAGTAATTGTTCCGCTTTCGAGTAATTTAGTCTGTTTTCCCTCCTGAATTCCTCTTTCCAGCGCTTTTAAGCGGGTGCAGATGATCATTCTGAATTTGGGGATGCCTTCTGCGGACACGCTGCAGTTCACTTTAAGCTTTTCAGCCAAAGCAAAGCGCTCTTTATGCGATTTTAAGACTGTGAATTTGTATTCATGGTCTTCTTTTTTTATTTTGAGAGTGATATTGCCTTTTTTAGTCGTTCCTTTTTCAGTTACTTTTCCTTTGATTCTTAACCTGCGCTTATACTCTTTTATTTTCTTCTCTTTATTGGCCAGTACAGTTAAGTGGTCTATTAAGGTAGTGTCAATCATTTCCGATCATCGTATCAAAGCATTTGTCGCAGAGATTGGCGTGCCAATCTTTATTATGTGCTGATATTTTGGTATTACATTGTTTGCAGTTATAGTTCATTTCTTCATTATGCTTCATATGAAAAGTTCTCTTTTTTAATTCCCAATCTTCATTACTACAAGATTCGATAAAAGAGCCTTTTGCCCAGAATTCATCTTCTTCAAGTAATTTTTTTCCGGTGAGGGTGGTTTGGGACATTTTACATACCCATTTTAACATTTTTAGAGGAATTTTCCTCTTCTTTTTCTGCTTCTTTTAATGTTTCTAAAAAAGCTTTTACTCCCAAATAGACTCCTGCACCAAACATTTCTTCAGCGAGATTCTTTTTCGACATGTCTTTTAACTCTTCTTTCTTGTTTTGCCACATCTCTGGAAAAACATTGTCTATCATCCTGTCCGCCATCTCGGAACAGACTTTATCCTTAATTTCAGTCATAGGCATATCTACATGAACATCTTTTAGTTCTTGATCAGGATAATTTCCGTTATTAAAACATTCAAAACACATTTGTTTCTTAGCCTTTAGCATTGTTTCTGGGCATTCCATCTCTTTACTGCAGAAATCACAATGGACTTTTACCGACTTAATATTGCTTAAATCCTTAATTTCGTTCATAAGTTTACTACCCCCTCTTCTTTAACTCCCTTTCCAGCAACCTGCTTTCTCCCATCCCTACCTCCTCTCAAACTAGACTAACCATAACTAACAGCACATACTTATAAATATTATCAATCATCATCTCTTCAGCCATCGTATCCAGCTGACACATTCATGGTTTACTGCCGCCTGAAAGAACTCACAATCGAACGCCACACAACGATGCTCCTGGATGAATTCATCTTCAGTGCAGGCTAACTTCACACAGGTATGGTTCTGAGGCGCTTCCTCTTCTGTACAGGATAATTTTCTGCATTCATGCTCCTGGGCAAATTCATCATCCGCACAAAGCAGGTCGATACAGGCATGTTCCTGATAGGCCTGCTGCCCGCTACAATTCAGGGCGACACAGCGATTATCCTGACAGAAAGCAGTAGGGAGACAGGCGGAATGCTCACAGCACTCGTACTGGATGCAACTGTTATTGGCAGCATATTCACAATCCCCACAGACCAATTTCTGGCAGAAGCCTTCCTGACAGTTCTCATCCTCGCCACAATCCTTATTGATGGTGCAAGCCGGCTGTTTCGTGCAGGGTTTCCATTCAAACAGGTTGAATTTCCGCTGGTTACAGTCTTCGTAACGCATTTCCAGCGACTGCACGTCATCCCGGGCGATGGGCGATTTCAGGATGAATTTGTTGTTGTCAGCGAGCTTACGCATCGTTACATTCAACTCGACGAATTCCTGGCTGAGGATAGTGGGCGCATGCGTTAACCGTTTCTGTCCGGGCAGGACTAAATCGTAGCGAAAGACGAATGGCTTGTCGAAGCGGAAAGTGTTTTTCTCATCAATGTCAAAATTATAGACGGAATATTTGGCGTGAAACAGGCCATTAAGGGTATAACAATAATCAATGGAGACATTGAACAGGCGGCAGCTGAAGCGGAAGGCCGGGCAGCTTACGGTAGCTGTGGTTTTGCCATACTTGATCTTATGCTTAGCCGGGCCTTTACTGACAAAGGTGCCTTCATCGGCATAAAAATTAAATTTACGCAGCGCCTTGATCTTGCTCTCACTAAAAACTTGCCACTCTCCCGGCGCTTCCACCCATTCGCCGGAACGGGATTGGATAGACACCGGTACCCTTTTGCTGGATTTCTCGATCGTGAAGGAGCCGTCATCGTCACAGTGCACTTTAGCTGCCTGCACCGAAGAGGGGGTTAGGAGAACAAAGAGAACGAGGAGCATGATAATGACGGTTCCTCTTTTATCCATATCGAGAGGAAAGAACTCTTGGTTTAAATACCTATCGAGGACACGGCACAATCCATTTTGGGAGTGATTTCCTGAACAACGCCGCCGCCCGTGCCAAGAGGTGAGCCGAGCTACGCCATTCGTAAGATGGAAATCGTTAGTTCCGCCGCTTTAGATTGCAACTACGATCAGCAACAAGATTAAGCATCTGGCGGCGGCGAGGCTCACGGCACAGGCGGCGTTGTTCAGGGGGGAGGGCACTATCGGCTCGCTCTCCGCTTCGTAAATCTTACTGCGGCACCTCCCCGGATGGGACAACCCCCTCCGCAAGGCGATGCTAACCTCGCTTGTATCGCTCGCATCTTGATAGTGCCCTTCCCCCAGAAATCACTCACTTTTTGGATTGTGCCGAGAACACTTCCACAACCCTTTTAAAACGCCCCTTTTCCCTGCCGTTATGCTTTCCCAATTGGAACTCAAGCGGCAGCTCCTGCATATTGTGGTAGGCTTGGCTACCATTATCCTGCTTCATTACGACATCTTAAGCACCTGGGCCCTCTTCCTGCTGATCATTGCTGGATTGCTCCTCAGCTTCCTGGCCAAGCGCATTTCTATCCCCCTGATCAGCTTTTTCCTTGCCCACGTAGAACGGCCGGAACAAATGAAAACTTTCCCCGGCAAAGGCAGCATTTTCTTTTTCATTGGCGTGCTGCTGGCGGTGAAATTATTTGAGCGAGACATTGCCTTAGCGGCGATTATGGTCTTAACTCTGGGTGATTCTATCAGCCACCTTTTCGGTGCCCAGTTCGGTTCGTTGCGCAACATCTTCAATGGAAACAGCCCCAAGCTGCTGGAAGGGACGCTGATGGGCACGGTACTGGGGTTTCTGGGAGCGTTGCTGTTTGTGCCGTACCTGGAAGCAATCGTTGGTAGTGCAGCAGCGATGATCGCGGAAGTGGTAAAAGTTGACTTCAACGAGTATACCCTGGATGATAATTTGATCGTGCCGTTAGTTGCCGGCACGGTAATGTTGCTGGTGAGGAATGTGATTGGATAAAGTACAACTGACAGTGCCAACAAAAAGATATCTTTTTTTCTTCCCCGCATAATGATTCACATACTGTACATACCGCTGTACGCCCGGCTTCCGTTCCACGATCGCGAGCAGATTGGGGGCAATGGGAACAGAAATAAAATTCCCTTGCTCATCTTTATAGACTATCGCTCCCCCTGCCCGCTCCTCCCAAGCGGCAGTAAAATCAAGAATGATATCGATCCCTGGCTCCTCCCAAGCCGTATCGGAGAGAATAGTATAATCCTTCCAGGAAAAAGAGTAGAGGCCGGTTTCCGTTTTCTGCTCAATCTTCGGAACGAGTGTTCCGCTGATGGTGGACAGAAGGTCAAGAAATCCCTGGCTATTGAAGAATTTTGTTAACAAAGCTGGACCGTCCGCAAGAGCATAGGAATGCGTTGTCCTCTCTACTTCTTTGGTGAAGTATGAACGCGCCACTTGTTCCCTCAGCTTCAGGTAGAATTCCCGATCAAAGAAATGGAATAACAGCACACTGGGGAACTCTCTTGGTAATTGAAATTCCTTCCTTATTTTTTCCAGGGTACTCGTTTGCCGATACGTTTTATTGATCATGGAACCACCCGCTCATCGCTATTCGTTGAACGTCCCGGATCACTTCCTCAACTTCATGGAATGATTTCTCCGAAACCAGAAAGAACGCAAACGTGTTGAACGTTGGAATAATCGAAGCGGCTATCGCCGCCGGCTTTCCCTGCTCCACCGCAAACAAATTCAAATTGCCACCATCATTCTTCTTCAACGAAGAGAGATAATAAAAATAAGCAATCTTTCTCCCTTCCAGCTGATCGTCATGGCAGAGCAGGAAATCCGTGTCTTCATAGAGTGTCGCGGATAGGTCAATGACGTTTGGTTTCAGCATAGTAAAAGTGAGAAAGGAGACATAAGAGACAAATTCAGGGGAACGTAAAAATTCATGAAACTCCAGCAGGGTTTTATTGGTGCTGGAAGCACAATCGGCAGTTTGCTTGAATTTAAAGAGATCAGCTTCCTGCGGAAGAAATTGTTCCGCGGATAGGGCGTGAAAGAGAGCGGTGGCCCGTTCCGGAAGGAAGAAATCGGGCAACGCCAGGTAGGGAAAAGGTTGTTGCCGGCTAAATTTATTCTGCAGAGATTTCAGGGTAGATAGAGAAAGGTACGACGGCACTATCCATCGTTCCAGTTTTGCTGAATGAAAAGAAGCATTCATTGTGCCGGCCCTCCGGCCCGTTGTCTTTGATCATGAGAGCGCTGGAAGGGGTTCTTCTCCTGCAGGCTCTCCATAATAGATGGTAAGGAAAATGGTGGGGAAGGCATCAGGGCCCCTCAACAGCAGCAGAGATTTATTAAGGTTTGTCAGGAATTTTAAAGAAGTGATGAGGCGGCACAATCAAAAAAGTGAGTGATTTCTGAGAAAATACATACGAAGAGTGAGCCGATAGTGCCCTTCCCCCCAGAAAATCACTCCCAAAATGGATTGTGCCGTAGTGGGGAATATTTTATAAAGAAGCCATCAAATCATCTTTCTGGAATGCATCGGTGGTCTAACGGCAGGACTTCAGCCTTCCAGGCCTGAACTGTGCGAGCAGGAACGGCGTCAAGAAAGCTGACTATCCGGGTTCGAAAATAAGGGCAGTCTGCCCTTATCAACCCCCCCAACCCTTTGGGGAAAAACGAAAGTCCCGGCCGATGCATCTTCCTTTTAGTGTGAGGCCGGCGTGGAATTTGAGGTGAAGGAGTAGGAGCATTTTTCTGAGGCTTTGTGGGAACAATAAATTTTTGCTTATTATTTATTCTGGCCAAAATCTCAAAAATTTACAGAAAGCTTTAAAAGAGCATGACCTCTCTTCCACTTTATTGGGACCGTGGAAATCGAGTACCTGTTCCCAATACTATTGCTTAAAGATTAAGGAGAACAGCATCTATGGAAGAAGAGAGTCAAAAGACAAGTCCTCCGCCCGAACTTAAGCAGATCAGTGAAGTGGAATGGGAATTGCCCATCACCTACAAGAAAGGAATGCTGGTTCCGGCGCGGATCATTGCCACCAAAGAACTGATTCAGGCTATGGATGCGGGCGTGTTTAACCAGGTTTCTAACGTTGCCTGTTTGCCCGGTATTCAGAAATATGCATACTGTATGCCTGACGGCCATTGGGGATACGGTTTTCCTATAGGGGGTGTAGCCGCATTTGACCCGGAACAAGGCGGCGTAATCTCGCCAGGTGGCATCGGTTTCGACATAAATTGCGGAATGCGTTTAATTGTCACCAACCTTACCGCTGCTGACGTAAAGCCCCGCATCCATCAGCTAGTGGATGAACTCTATAAAGCGGTACCCGCCGGCGTGGGCTGCAAGGGTTTTGTCAGGATAACGAAACAGCAATTTAAAGAAGTGATGAAAGACGGTGCGCAATGGTGCGTCCGGAATGGTTATGCCTGGCCGGAAGATATTGAACATATTGAAAATCAGGGAAAGATAGAGCAGGCTAATCCTGAAAAAGTCTCGGAGAAAGCTATTCAGCGTGGCCTTGACCAGCTGGGTACGTTAGGCTCGGGCAATCATTATTTAGAGATACAGGAAGTTAGAGAGGGCAATGTTTATGATTGGGAAGCAGCGAAAGCTATGGGTATCACGCAAGCTGGACAGATCGTGATCATGGTTCACTGTGGCAGCCGGGGCATGGGCCATCAGGTAGGGACGGATTACCTGCGCCTGTTTTTAGATGTGATGCCCAAATATGGAATTCAGATTCTTGACCGCGAACTGGCTTGTGCTCCCTTCAACTCTAAGGAAGGGCAGGATTATTTCCAGGCGATGGCCTGTGCTGCCAATATGGCCTTTGCCAATCGGCAGGTGATCACCCATCGCCTTCGGGAAGTGTTTAGTAAGGTCTTGGGAAAGCCAGCCGAGGAACTAGGGATGAAATTGGTGTATGATGTTGCCCATAACATTGCCAAGCTGGAAAAGTATAAAATAGATGGGAAGGAAAAAGAGTTAGTGATCCATCGCAAAGGAGCTACGAGAGCTTTTGGGCCAAAACACGCTGCTCAGCTGCCAAAGGATTATGCCAAGATCGGGCAGCCGGTCATTATCGGCGGTTCGATGGAAACGGGCTCTTATCTGTTAGTAGGTACGGATAAAGCGGATGAAGAGACGTTTGCCAGTACCGCGCATGGTGCGGGCCGGACCATGAGCCGGGCCAGGGCCAAGCATCTCTGGCGTGGAGAGCAACTGCAGAAGGACATGGAAAAACGCGGGATTTACGTGCATGGTGTGACCATGGCCGGCTTAGCGGAAGAAGCCGGAGAGGCCTACAAAGATATCAATGTCGTAGTCAAGGCTTTGCAATTAGCCGGAATTACCCGGCCGGTCGCAGCGTTAAAACCGATCGGGAATGTGAAAGGGTAAATATTTATAAATAGAAACGCTCTCCGTAACCCCTGGAAAAAGTTGGGATGACACCGGAAGACCTAGGAAAAGAGATACTGGTATCTGAATCGTTTTCTGGTTCACTAGAAGTTCCTTTACTAAGCATCATCCGCCAGGCCGGTATGACCAAAGAAGAATTTATGGCGCTGGTTTGAATTTCTAGCTTTCAATTTCCAACCAAAATCCTAAAATCTCTTTACCCATCCCCACGTTTCTTTAAATAACTCTTCTTCCGTTCCTTCTTCATCAAAGCAATGAGTGGCTTTGGCAATGCTCGAAAACGCCTTCGGCTGATTAGCCTGCAGGAAGTATTCCTTTCCGCTCTTGACAATAATACCTTTCCCGGCAACGATGATTTTAACCGCCAACTATTTAAAGGTGTTCTTGTTTTCCGGAGCGATGCCAACGAAATCGAGCGTGATAATGATCTTATCCCTCTTTATTCTTGCCCTGCTCCTTCTTTCCTGTGCCGAGAAAACTAAAGCAACGGAACCGCTGGAGTTGGAAGGAGAACCATCAGCAATTCCTCCGGAAGAAGAGACTCAATCCGCAACAGCAGAAGTATCAACTAATGAAACAACTACAGCCCCAACCCCTTCCGGCCCCTGTCAAGCGGGCTGGGTCTGCCTGAGTTCCAGCAGCAAGATCTATCGCTTAGATAATTGCAGCTTTGCCCAGCGGGTCGACTGCAAATTCGGCTGCCTTAATGATGAATGTAAAAAGCCGGAGCTCTGCACGCCGGGCTTTAAGTGCGCCGGAGAACACTATACCGGATATCAATTGGAAGACTGTTCTTTTATTTCCAAGACGAAGTGTGAATGGGGCTGTGAAAATGCGGAATGTTTGCCTCAGCCAAATGAAACAACAACGGCGAGCGCTTCAACTACTTCCTCTTCCACCACGGCGGAAACAGCTTCACCCCCGCCTAAAGCAACTTCGCTGAAAGCCGGTGAAACGGGAACTTTTAAACTCGGAGGAATAGAACACACCATTAAAATTTACAATCTGGAGGGGACACGGGTTCGCTTAGAAGTTGATGGGCAGCGCAGTGACTGGGTGGATGAAGGGAAGAAAGTTACTTTTGCCAGTGGCCTTACGATAAAAGTGGCGGAGATTCTTTATCGGGGGACGAGCTCCTCGCTGCCGTCGGAGATTGGCTATGTGGTGGAATAAGAGTTTATTCTTATCATTCTCCTCATTTCGTGGTGCCACCTACTTCTTCTGAATCTGAACCAGGATTTTCTCGATTTCAAGGCTTACTTCCAGAATAGGCCAAGCGGCATTAATTTCATGAACCAGCTGATGATAATGTTGATAGAATGGCAACAAAGGGGCTGTTTTTTGTTGGTATTCCCGTAAACGTTCACCTATGATTTCCTCCCGATCATCAGAGCGCGGAGCGATTTGCCCTTGGCAACGGCCACAAACTCCTCCACTCGGGAACAATGATCCCTTACCATAAATCATTCCGCAGCCTGGACAGACCAGACGGCTGCTGGCTCTTTCCACAAGCATTCTCTCCGGACAATTAAAGTAGATTACGGCATCTAAGCCCCCTCCCTGTTGGGAATGAAAACTTTCTAATGCTGTTGCCTGTCCCACTGTGCGGGGATAGCCATCCAGAATATATCCCTTTTTACAATCTTCCTGAGTCAAGCGCTCAAAGGCTATCTGGTTAGTCAGGTTATCTGGAACGAGATTTCCTTTTCCCCAGTATAGGTTATTAGCCTGAATCCCCAGCAGAGTCTTTCTGGCATAGGCCTGCCGAAATAAGTCTCCAGTAGATATCTGCGGCCAGCCATACCGTTCTGAGAGTCTCTTAGCCTGTGTTCCCTTGCCCGCGAGGGGCGGACCGAGAAAGAGCAGGTTAGCCATAACCCAGCATCAGGGCCGGTGGTTTAAATAAATTTGGAAGGTAAGAGATAGAGATTCGACTCTTTAAAAGGAAGATAGCGAGGGAAGGATTCTCATATCAGGGGCTTTGCCCTTTATCAACCCCAGGGCGAA
>JBBSWG010000015.1:0-4278 GCA_038046425.1 Nanobdellota archaeon | reverse complement strand
CTGCGCCAGGAAAAACTAAAATAGGAGAAACTAAAATAATAGCGAGGGAAGGATTCTCATATCAGGGGCTTTGCCCCTTATCAACCCCAGGGCGAACTGCGCCAGGAAAAACTAAAATAGGAGAAACTAAAATAATAGCGAGGGAAGGATTTGAATTCGAAAGCAGAAGGCTTGGCCTTTCCCGCTTCCTTCGATCTGTGGGTTATGAGCCCACCGGGCACTCCTGGCTACCCTACCTCGCTGTAAACTGCAAAATACGAAGATTCTTTAAAAAGATTTGCTTTAGTTCATGGCTTGATCACAAAACCGGCCAATCCCCCAGACTTAACGAAGGCTTCCAGTTCACTGCGATTTTCTCGTTGGAAGATCCGCTGGATCAAAGGAGGAAGGTCGGAAAAGTGTTGAGCAGTTCCGGTGGAGCTACTGCCACTTTTTTGGTCGCGATGCTGCACCATATAAATCCTGGTTTTTCTTTGCTGAGGTGGGGCGTATACCTGCTCATAGATACTCTCCCGTAGAGAATCTCCAGCCGGTGAATACATCTTCACGTAGGAGATATCCCCGTTGGGAGCATAGACAATTTCATGAGGAGGCAAGGACATGGGCTCAGCTCTTGATAGTTTTTAATTGACCTCTTTATGGACTGCTCTGGTTGCTTGTTCTTTATAAATTTTCCTGACAGGGGTATCATCTTAGTAACCTGAAGCGCCACCAAAATCCTTATAAATAAACCATCTCCTTTCTCTTCTGACGGGACCGTAGTTCAACCTGGGAGAACACATGGCTGAAGACCATGACGTCCGGGGAGATTATTCCTTAACCGGGATAGTCACGGAATTCAAATCCCCGCGGTCCCACTTTCATCGCTGAGCCAGAAGACGAACCTTCTCGATAATTCCCGGCCAAGCTTGAGTAATTTTGTGGGGCGTACTCAGCCGGTTGGTAAGCACATAGCGCTGGTTATAGATAGGCGCTAGCCCCAGGTTAAATTTATATACTCCCGCGCATTTACTAGAATTATGGGCAAAGCCACTAAACTGCGGACAGCAAAATCCTGGATCATGCTGGGCTTTCTGATTCTCATTTCATTCCTGGTGATTTTGCTCAGTCGGGAGCAACGGGAGCTGTTTACCGGTCATATTGCCGTCCAGCCCATCTCTTATATGAAAGCGGGCAGTCAGGATTTCTTTGAGATTAAAGGCATCCCGGGCGTGTTTGGCGTTAAAGTTACTTTTGCCCAAGACACGAAAAGCAATCAGTTGAGGGTGGAGGAAAAGGAGATACCATTTGACGGAAAATTCTACTCAAAATTCACCGTTTCCTGGAAAGATCCAGCGGCCATCGAAAGCATGGAATTCACCCTGAAAGTGCTGGAAGAAGAAGTGTACCGAAAAGGCTTTAATCCGGCTGACCTTCGCCTGTACGTTAATGGGAAAGAGCTGCCGACAATACAAACCAGGAAAGAGGGGCGTTACCTCTACTATAAAGCAACCAGTACGGAAGCGGGCGAGTATGTTATTGGAAGGGCAAGCGCAGCCAAGGTGACGCAGCCGACGACAGTCGTCCCTTCACCAGAACCAGGAATTCTTCCCGCTGCCTCTTCCGAACCGCTGGCAGAACAGAAAGCCGAACCTTTAGCTGAGCCAGGGAAAGAAGAAAAACAAAGTAGTTCTCTGCTGGTGACAGAACCGACCCCTGCCGTTGGACAAGCAATTAAAGAGTCGCCTGAGCCGGCACCCGAAAGTATCGTTCAACGATTGTGGAGAGCAGTCAAAAGCGTCTTCAGAAAAAAATAAGAAGAAAAAAGAAAAAATTAGTATCCGCGGCAACCGCTGCAATAATACCGATTAGCGTTTTCCACCACAATTCTCTGCCCGCAGCCCTTGCAGCAGCGCTGGATTTTGTATTTCTTAACCTCTTGGAAGATATGCTGTTTCAGTGTAGATCACCCTCTTTTTTGCTGACAGAAAGTTAAGAAAACCGGCGAAGTATTTAAATATTTGCCTAGTTTTGTTGTAATTTTTGAATAGTATTGGTGCCCAAAAATCTGATGAACATCTACACGACGCAAGCAGGAACCGTGCCCTTTACTGCCATAGAGCAGGCGATCTCGTTCAGTTTTCTTCACGACCTGCCTTTCGTACCGTACTTGGCGCGGCGGGGTGAGCATCTCCTGGAACAACGATGCAAAGAGGAACGAGCCCCTTGGTGTCTGGAAGCGTTTATTCAGGAAGTGAATATTCGTAAACCGGAACGGATTTCGGTGCACTACCTTGGCCCTGCTGCCCAGGTGCGGCTATTGCGCTCTTCTCCGGAGAAAGCAGTAGGGGGATGCCGGGAGTTCATTAGTTGCCTACAGGAAAAGGCTTCCGGGCCAGAAATTTACTTTTTCCTGGACGAACCTGGGTTAAGCGACCCTTCCTCCCTCGAAGTAGCCCTGGTGGAAAGAACTCTTCAGGATTTACCGGTTATTGGCGGGGTGCAGGTCTGGGGTAATGCCAATGGAAAAATCAATTGGGAGAAATGGTTAAGCCTGGGAGCAGAAATCTTGGGGGTGTACAATGTTTATAATGATATCAGAGAAGCTTCCTCTTATTCCCGACGGAAACGAATCTGTTGGCAGCTCATGAGGGGAAGAAAAGTTGTTGATCTTCGCGACGATGATTTGATTGCTTCGTCAGGATTAGGAGGAGTGACGATGACGTATGAGGATTGTCTGGTTCGTTGGCAGCAATTGCAAGAAGTAAAATCTTGTCACCGTTGACTAACCAAAAAAAAATATTTCCAGGATCATTCGGCGAGCGACAGCGTACGCGCATCTGACTACGAGCTTGGCGGCATGGTCGATGCTGCCGGTGGTGCTGCCGAGCGTACGCCCAGCGCCTCCGACATCGCCTTCTCGATTTCCTCTTTACTCCAGCCCGTATTCTGCGCTAAAATTGCTTTCACGTTCTCGTCGCTGGTCCCCATCGCCTTCTCGGCCTTGATCCACTGCTTTAATTCTTCCAGATTATAGACCACTTTAGGCTTGCGGAAATGGTGCACGAGCAGGATCAGCGTGATGATGACCAGCAGCGCTGACGGTACCGCTACCACATAAACTTTATACTTCTGCCAGAGGTCTTTAATCATCAAAAGTACTGGCGCTGGTTTTTGGACCGCGGGCACTTTCATCTCCGCCGGCTGCTGGATTACCTGTACTGGCTTTGGCGGTGCTAGTGGTACAGGTTTTGGCGGTTGCACGACGGGCACCGGTTTAGGGGGAGCGGGCGGAGCAGTAACGACGCAGGGCCTGGTTTCTATTCTGGTAATCACTGGGTTAAACATATCAGTACAGGTACGCTGCTCTAGGCCGTTCTTACAGGTAGACCATTTCATCGGGCAATTCCAGCCGACACGGCCGCCGCCACGGGCACCGCCACTACCACCCCCACCTCCACCAGCCGGAGAAGGTGCTGGTCCTGGCGCTGCTGCTGGTCTCGTTGGATAATAGCTAATAAGGCCAGCTTCCTGAATAATATTGCCACTTACAGTATCTTTAAAAGCAGTTGAGGTAAGCACATTCTGTAGGTTAAAGCTAGCAGCGGTAACAATATTGGCTACGCGTAAAGCATACACGCTAAAGTGATATTCGTGGCTTTTTCCTGTTGGCGGGCAGGGTGGGGCATAGCCTTGATCTCCAGGAAGGTCATTCTGGGCCTGGAGAATTCCCGATGTAGTGCCAGGATAGCCCTCAGGAATGGCAACAAGAGCGGATTCATCAAGAGGTGTAACGGGGTTATCAGCAGAAACGGGAATATTGAATACCGCCCAATGGACCGTCGGTAAACGGCCGGCGGTCGGCTGGTCAACATCTTCCAGGAATAAAGCTAATGATTCTGTCCCCGCCGGGATATTGGAGATTAGCAGCGATGGATTAGTAGGCAAGTTAGTGGCAGCATCTTTAGCCTGGCAGGTATATTCAGTGGGGATTACATCGCCTTTATTGAACGCTGGACTCGTGAGCGTCAGCGGACAGCCCTCATCGGTAGAGCCATCACAGTCGTTATCGAGAGCGTCACAGGTTTCTTCTCCTGCCGGCGGTATTCCGCCAGTACATTCACTCCATTCCCCTCCGGCAGTACATTGCTGTTGGCCGGGAGTACAGATGCCAACCTCCGAGCCACAATTTTGAGTCTGACCGGTAGTACAGGGTGGTGGCGGTTGACAGTTACTGGAATCAATAGAACAGGGATTAGAGTCAGTAACAGTATTGCAGGACAAGGCACCAGCGGCACC
>JBBSWG010000014.1:49181-60933 GCA_038046425.1 Nanobdellota archaeon | reverse complement strand
TTGCAATATTCCAATAAATCTTTCCTAATCTGTTCCTTATTCTCAACATTATTGAAGACGCTCTCAAAATAAGAAACAGAAGCAAAACCGCCATTATTAATGTTCATATCTTTGTAGCTTTTTCCAACGACTGCTGGAAGCACATCTTTAATGGAACAGCTTCCTTGTTGTTTTGGATTATAATAATCAAAATTTCGGAATGGAACTATTAAATCAACAATGCGCTTAATTACGGATTCAACCCATTCTTTATTTTCGGGGAATGCTTCCGCCAATTCTTTTAATCTTCCGATTTCAAACGATTGGTTAAAAGTAATTATACTTCCAGAATCACCCATAACTGTTTTTAATTCTTGCAGAAACTTCTTTCTTGGATCTTCTTTTGAATCGTGCAGATATTCAAAGTGTTTCATTTTTTTACTATCATCAACATGGAGACTAAACTGAAACGGAATTTGCTGATATGGTTTCGTTCCATCATATAGAGGAACTGCTGTTTGGAATGTTTCAAAATCGAGATAATAAAGAGGATATTTTAAGCTCTTCAGGAATTTCTTAATTCCTTCTTTGTTAATATGGACTTTCCCCTTATTAGCGCATTTTCTTTGAATTTCCTGCTTTTCATTAAGCTTAAAGGTATCAGGAATATCTTTCAGTGATAAAACTTCAGCATCAAGTAATTCTAACGATTTTTTGCCCCCATAATATAACTCAAAGACGTGTCCTTCCGGCAGGAAATTCCAGCAGTCTTCTGAAACACAATCCAAGCCATTTTTGCAGCCATTTCCAATATTTGTTTTAGGGGGTTCTTTATTATTAACTACTTCCATCATATAATCTATTCTGTCTTGTATTCCGGTTATTGCTTCATTAACTTCTGCAGTGATTTCTTCTTGGGTGAGTAGTTCTTTAGGATTTATCTCTCCGATCTTGACATAATCTCCGTTAATGTGCAGTAAGAAGCACTTTCTAATTTTGAGACCTGCTAATTGGTAAACATGCTTTTGGAAAGAGAGGTCATGAATATGCTCTTCTTTAACTTTAGTGGATGCTTTTATTTCTACGATATCCCACTCATTTTTTCCTGCCGGTACAAGAATATCAGCCCGGGCATATAATTCTCCGGCAATGATTCCAGCCTCAAAGATTATTTTTCTTTGTTTGAGAAATTCCTGCGTTTTCTGCACGTTGAGTTTAAAGTCTTTAGAATCTTCTGGAAGATCAACACCGGCAGGAAATAATTTTTTGGCTAATTGCCCTATAATATGACCTTGCTGTATAATATATTCTGTTGCTAGGTCAGGCTCAGGAATTTTATCTAATTCGTGGAACATCATCCAGAGGTATTTAGGGCAGGATAAGCCGATAATGTATTTAGATTTGGTGAGGAGCGCCATCTTGGGTAGTACCTTCTTTGACTTTTAATTGTTGCTTTCTCTGATTTAGGAATGACTCAATAGTTTCTACTATTACTTTAGGTTTAATAACAATACCCAAATCTAACATTTGACCTATTTTTACAACTGGAACATTAGCAGTCGGTATCTCTTCAAATTCAATTATTCCATGTTCTTTTTTTGATAGTACTTGCGTGACAATTCCTACAAAATGAATTCTATTCCCAATAATAACATTTCCATCTGCAGTGCTATAACTTCCAAAATTGTAAATAAAAACGGGGCTTCCACTTGATCCCTGAAAAACAGAAGCGTCTATTAAAAACATAGGTTTACCTTCGTAATCTACAGAAAGAGGAGTAGCGGTTATTCCCTTTCTGATTATGGGTAATAGGTTTTTGCGGTCATAGATTGTGTTTGGATATCCTATAAAAATAATTTCTTCTAAAGCAGTAAGTTTTTCTTCTTGTTCTTTTGTTGGAATTAATGATAATGGAATTGAACGAAAATATATTTTTTCACCCATTTTGGTTATTTGTTCAAACCATGGAGCAATTGGACTAATAGCAATATCTTCTCCCAATGGATGAAAATACCAACTCTTATCAAAATCAACAACGTTAATATCAAACCTTTGACCTAAGAGTGGGTTGTTATCTGTATCAGCTTTGGTAAAAAAGAATTTGGCAGTTTTCGCTTCATGTATCACATGTTTATTTGTAACAAGAAATAGGTATTGTAGCCCATCCTGTTCATACATCACTATGAACCCAGTACCGACCGAAATTTTATTCTCACTCAATTGAGCCTCTATTCTTAAAGTGGAGTACAATAACTGATGAATTGGTACTGTTTGATTCATATAAAACTCCAAAAGTAATGCCTATTAAAAAGATTACTATTAAAAACTACCCGATTCCCCCCTTACGACTAAATGTTAGTCTGCTGCGCAGGAATTGATTAAAAACGATTCATTAAAAAAACTACGGCAATAGCATATATTTACGGTAACAAAAGACTTCTGCGGTTTAATATTCCTGCGGGAATTTAAACCTTGACCACGCTGCGCTCTCCTTACGCAAGTGAGAAATTTGATAATTTATTTTACACTCACTTGCTTCAGTCGGGGTATTTAACAGCGCAGGCCGTCCCATAATTCACAAAATATAAATACTAGTTCTTCCGTCGACAAATAAAAGTTTTATCGTCGGTAAAAAGAGGTGGTAAAATGACATACATCAATTCTTACAAAGACCAGAATTGGCTCATTCCAAAGTCAATCAAAGACATGATCCCCCGGGGGCATATTTGCTTCTTCGTTGAAGAATTCATCGAATCACTCGATTTCTCTGATTTTGACCTGATCTACGCCGGTCCTGGCCATCCAGCTTATCATCCCAGAATCCTGATGAAAACGATCATTATGGGGATGCTGTCAAGAATAAGAAGCTCTCGGAAATTAGCCTCGGCGACGAGAGAAAGCTTCATTTTTATGTATCTAGCAGAGAAAGTCAACCCTGACTTTCGTACCATTGCCAGATTCCGGAAAGATAATGCTGCTTTTATCAAAGAAACTTTCAAGCAGACCGTGAAGCTTGCTTCAGACCACAAAATTATTGATTTAAGCTTTATTGGCATTGATAGTTCAAAAGTTAAAGCTTACGCCAGCAGAAAATATTATTTTGACAAGGAAGGACTAAACAAACTGGATAAAGCTATTGACAAGATGCTCGAAGAAGATATCGCTCTCGATGAGCTGGAAGAACAAGTCTTCGGAGATAAAGAAGAAGGAATAACCAAAATTGACGAGAGAGATTTAAAGAGGATTGTACGAGAAAACTTTAAGAATAAGAATAAAGACAGGCAAAAACTAAAAGAAAAAATTGTCCGGGCAAGAGAAGAGCTGGAGCAGAATAAGCTGGAGAAAGTTTCCCTTTCCGATCCAGAAAGCAGAGTAATGCAGCATGCCAAACGATACTCTGAGCCGGCATACAACACGCAGTTCAGCGTGACTAAAAACCAGATTATTGTTGCTAATGATGTCTGCCAGGATGGGCATGATGCCCATCAGTTTATTCCGCAGATGAAGAATGTTAAAGAGAATATTAAGCTTAAAAAAGACACTAAAGTTGGAGTTGATTGTGGTTATAGCGATGGAATAAATATTAAGTTTGCAGAGGATAACAAAGTTGATTTGTATGTGCCGAGTCGTGCGCAGGCACAGGAGTTTGACGGCAAGGAGCAAAGCTTGAATCATGATAAGTACGAGTATGACGAGAAGAAAGACGAGTTAATTGTCGGTAAAACAAGATTTAGGTTTAAAGGACTTTATATCAGGAAGGATGGAAAAAAGATTTTCCAGTACTGGAATGATAAGCTGAAGAAAAAAAAAGATGTGCCGTTCTACTTCCGTGAACGGCTGAGGATGAGAGATAAGATGGAAAAAGACGAGTCAAAAGACGTTTACTATCTAAGAAAATGCACGGTCGAGCCGGTGATTGGGAATATCAAGCAGAATCTCGGTTTCAGGGAGTTTCTGCTCAAAGGGTTGGATAAAGTGAAAATTGAGATTAATTTGGTGAGCATAGCACATAATTTACAGAAGATTTGGAGGTTGAGCGAGGCTTCGGGAGGTTAAAGCAGGAAATTTTATTTTTCTCTTGCTTTTGCGGTTGTTGTTTTAAGAATTATGGGACGGCCTGAGGGGTTTTACGGTTGCGTTACTCGGGGCATCAAAGCCCCTGCGTTACTCACCCAAATCCCACGCAAAGATTTTCCAGCTCTGAAATGTGGGTTGCCTCATTTCGAGGGAAAATCTTTGCTTTCGGGACTTCGTAAAACCCCATACGTTATCATCTCTTTTCTGTCCCACAGCCTGAAACGGCGAAAGAAGTGATCAGCAAAACGTATATCTCAGATGAAGAGGTGGAAAAGGTTCTTGGTGGAAATCAATAAGGAATAAACTAACTGAGGAATAAAGTTACCTTTATATACCAATTTATTTTCCTTCCTCCATGCTCAAACCAGCGTTAAGAGCAGTAAGCGGCTCAGCTAAACCTTTAATCTCCTTCTTCCTGCGCCTGGGAATAGCCATCCCTTTCCTCTACGCAGCAATCGCTGCCACTTTAGACCCTAATTCCTGGCTCGGCTTCTTTCCCGGCTGGCTGCAGAGCCTTTTTCCCAGTGAATTGCTGTTAGGATTATTTTCCCTGTATCAGTTGGGATTATCATTATGGCTGCTTTCGGGGAAAAAGAGCTATTATGCTGGCTTTTTAGCTTGTTTAACGCTCCTGGCAATTATCATCACTAATTTAGGGGCTCTTGACATTGTCTTCCGCGATCTCGGCTTATTGCTGGCGGCCATCGCTTTAACCATCCTCAGCAGAGCAAAACAAAAATGAGCCCGGCTATCGCTTCATCAGCTCTGGCTTCGTTCATAGCCTTATCTATTGGCGGCATCTGTACTTCCGGGTATTTGGTGTGGAAGCATCATCGTTCTCAGAAGACCAAAGCCGCGCCTTTAGTTTGTCCATTAAACCATGACTGCAGCACCGTCACGGAAAGCAAATGGTCCACTATATTCTATTTCCGGAATGAGACGCTGGGACTGCTGTATTATGTGGCGATGTTCATGGGGGGTTTACTGTTAGCGTTTGCTCCGGCACTTATTCCCGCTCTTCCTCTTTTTCTTCTTATCGGGGCGGGAATGGCGCTGCTGTTCTCCTTCTTCTTAGTGTACCTGCAGGCCTTCATCATCAAAGACTACTGTTTTTATTGTTTAATCTCAGCAATAATCTCCTTGTTGCTGGTGGTGAATAGTTTTCTTATATTTGTTTAGAGTAAAGAGAAAGAGCTGCCGACAAAGGAAACGATTTGTCCCCGATACGCCCGATCATTATAAAAAGCACCTGTTCGATGAATTGATGGGGCTTTATGAACGGTTTTCTGATACGTTAAGTCTGGATCTTACTTTTCAACTTCGAAAAATAAGCCAGTATAATGTTGATGAGTGGGATAGCGTGACCAAAGAAGATGCTGGACTAATTCTGGCGGTAGCAAGGAAATTTATTAGATTTGTGGAGGAGAAAGTATGATTGAAGAACTGCTCCCCGGCAATAAAACGAAAATGCGGATAGTGAAACCGAATCTATGTCTGGCAATACAAGAAATCTTTATAACTTTAGATCTAGAACGATCTGTTAAAGTGGAAACTGTCGCGGGCTTTTTAAAACAGAAGAATAAGCCCCTCTACCAAAATATACTTCGAGAACATATTGTCGTCAGCGGTGGACAGCAGTTTATGAACATTTTACAAAAGGCGAAGAAATAGTTCATCCTTCGCTTCCCGAAGGGACTACCCCGCGGGAAGCATGGTAGCAGATACGGTCGGTTGTACGGTTGGTGTTACCGTCAAGGGCATAATAATTGTCAAGATAGCCCCAACGGGCAACAGGCCACAGTTCCCCCTCAGGAGGAAGACGAAGTTTTACTCTTCTATCGTTTATATCTTTCCGCATTTTCAGGGGCAGATCCTTAAACGGGCGGCTAAAGAGAGCAGTTACCAATTCATCAGAAAATTGGTTTAGATTAATCTCCTGTCCCGCAGGTATTCTAAAAAGGCCATATCTCTTCCTTAGAATATATTCTTTCCTCTCCGTGAAACGGAAATTATCTCTCTCGTAATAATTTTTCGTCCATCTTCCTTTTTCTCGGTCAAGAACAGCTGGTCTCCATACCAACCCTTCTGGTTCAAAATAACAAACGAGTACATTTCCCTGCCGTTCCATCGCCAGGCTTACCCATTCACCAGGAAAACTAAGCATATTATTGGCAACAGTTCTTTGCTCGGGAGTTAGTTTACCTTCAAGGTCATCAATAAGCAGGCTAAACACTTCCGCTGGCCGAGGATGACGCACCAAGCCGGCCTGACGCAACCGGGCTAAGCTGATATCATAAGTTAATAGTGCTTTATAGTCTGTTTCTCCTTCTTTCCGATAGGCCCGAGGTTCAAACATCAGGCTTTTATAGTCAACTCCTGCGGTTGGCTGTCCTTCTCGAGCACAGGCGGGGATAGTCATACCAAGCCAAAAGGGGCATTACTTTATAAAGTTTTTGTCTTTCTAGAGTAGTCTTTAAAGCGGGAGCGACGCCGCCCTCGCCCCCTAACAAACTAAATCCACCACCACAACTTTTATATATATGAACTACTTTTCATATGAAAATGAGTTCATATAACCGCCATTCACCTAACCCCTATTCGCCTAACCATCATTCACCTAACCAACCTTTACATCATCACCCTCTCCCCCGCTTAGGGAAAGCCTATCCTTTGTTCTTTGGCACTTTAGCTAATGAAGCGAGATTAAAGATCGTGAATGTGTTGCGCCGCGGAGAGAAAAACGTCTCCGAAATCAGTAAACAGGCTAAACTGGAGCAAAGCTTAGTCAGCCATCACCTGAAGATGCTTGAGCATCACGGCATGGTGTTTAAAGAAGTGCAGGGGAAGTTTCGTTATTACACCCTGAATAGCAAGACGATTAAGCCGTTACTGGAACTGATTGATGCCCACATGAAAGAATACTGTTACAAGATCCTGCAGGGAGAACGGTAAAATGAAGGCCGGGAACGTCACTTTAAGCATTCAAGGCATGCACTGCGCCAGCTGTGCGGGGAAGATTGAGAAGGCCTTGCTGCAGACGTCCGGCGTCAAGAAGGCGGCGGTCAATTTTGCTTCCGAGAAGGCGTTGGTAGAATTTGATCCCGCTAGAACTTCCGAACAGCAGCTGGAAGCAGCGGTGGAAAAAGCCGGCTATGCAGTTAGTGGTGCAGTTGATACCGAGAAGCAGGCCCGGGAGCAGGAAATCCGTAATCTGAAGTATCGGACCCTGGTGGCCGTTTTATTATCCTTGCCTTTGCTCTATGCCGGGATGCTGGTGCCCCTCTTGACCCTACCTTTGCCCGCAATTATCCACGATAATCTTCCCCTGATTGAATTTCTTTTGACCACGCCGGTAATGCTGGCCGGTTCCTTATTCTTCTCCCGGGGAATTATCTCATTGGGGAAGACGAAAACGGCGACGATGGATACGCTGGTAGCTTTAGGGACCGGAACGGCCTATGTCTATTCGGTGGTGGTTACCCTGTTCATCCTGCAGGGAAAATCTGGCTACACGCTCCATAACTTATATTATGAAGTTGCCGCCTTGTTGATAGCCTTCATCCTGTTGGGAAAATATCTGGAAGCGCTGGCGAAAGGTAAAACGTCGGAAGCAATAAAAAAGCTGATTGGCCTGCAGGCCAAGACGGCTCTCGTCCGGCGAGGGAAAAAAGAATTAGAGATCCCCCTGGAGCAGGTGCTCGCTGGTGACTTAGTCATCGTCAAGCCCGGACAGAAAATTCCCGTGGACGGCCTGCTGCAGGAAGGACATTCTTCCGTTGATGAAAGCATGGTGACCGGGGAAAGCATCCCGGTCGAGAAAAAGAAAAGCGATACCGTAATTGGCGCTACCCTCAATAAGACCGGCTCGTTCACATTTAAGGCTACTAAAGTAGGTTCAGAGACGCTCCTGGCGCAGATCATTAAATTAGTGGAGGAAGCACAGGGCAGCAAGGCGCCGATTCAAAAGCTGGCCGATAAGATTTCCGCGTACTTTGTGCCCGCAGTCCTGGTTATAGCCCTGCTTTCTTTAGGGATCTGGTATTTTACGGGAGCAGGACTTCCCTTCGCCTTAACGGCCTTTGTCGCGGTACTGATCATCGCCTGTCCCTGTGCCCTAGGTTTAGCTACGCCTACGGCCATTATCATGGGAACCGGCATAGGAGCAGAGCAGGGCATCTTAATCAAGAGCGCCGAAGCCCTGCAGAAAGCGCAGGAGATCGATACCATCATCTTTGATAAGACGGGAACGTTAACGAAAGGCCGGCCGGAAGTGACTGACCTGATCCCTTTTGGGAAATTTTCCAGTGACGAGGTGCTTCGTTACGCTGCTGTCGCCGAAAAAAGGAGCGAGCATCCTCTGGGAGAAGCTATCCTGGCGGAAGCCAAGAAGAAAAAAGTAGTAGTTTCTAATCCCGCAGGATTCCAGGCGCTCATTGGCCGGGGATTAGAAGTAACCTCGGGCGGAAAAACTGTTCACTTTGGCAACCGCCGGCTGATGAAAGAAAAAAAGATTATTTTTAACCAACTGGATTTTAACCGACTGGAAAAGCAGCTGCAGCAACTGGAGAATGAAGGAAAGACCGCCATGATTTTAGCTGTGGACAGAAAGGTGGCTGGTATTATTGCGGTAGCCGATACTTTACAGGAGCATTCCCCGGCAGCCGTACAGCAATTGCAGCAAATGGGAAAAGAAGTAGTGATGATTACTGGTGACAATGAAAGGACTGGAAAAGCTATCGGGAAACTGGCGGGCATCCGTAGCGTGCTCGCGGAGGTATTGCCTGCGGACAAGGCCAAAGAGATTCAGAAATTGCAGCAGCGGGGAAAGAAAGTCGCGATGGTGGGCGACGGCATCAATGATGCGCCGGCTTTAGCGCAGGCAGACCTGGGTATTGCCATTGGCTCTGGAACGGACGTCGCCATTGAATCCGGCGATATTGTACTTATTAAGAATGACCTGCGGGATGTAGTCATTGCCATGGATTTAAGCCGGTACACCATGAGGAAAGTCCGGCAGAACCTGTTTTGGGCTTTCTTTTACAATATCATTGGAATTCCGGTAGCCGCCGGGGTACTTTATCCTTTCACCGGCTGGCTGCTTAGCCCGGTTATTGCTGGCGCAGCCATGGCTTTCAGTTCCGTATCCGTGGTCAGCAATTCGCTGCTGATGAAAAGATATAAAAGGTAAAAAATAGCTAAAATTGCTTACTGGGGTGAATGAACATGGTCTTTGGACTCTTTGCCAAAAAGGATCCCGTCTGTGGGATGAAACAAGAGAAAGGAAAAGGAATTGAGGAACATGGTAAATGGTTCTGCTCCTCCAACTGCCTGAAGGAATTTAAAGAGAGAGCAGAGAAAGAATCGGCCGCCTCCAAAAAAGGCGGCTGTTGCCATTAGGGCTGCCATTAGGATAAGTATGAACAGAGAAAAAGTGTGAAAAGAGAAAGAAGTAAGCAAAAGTACCCGAAAAAAACGCTAAAAAGGAGGTATAAAAATGGTAAAAAGAAATCTGGGGACGTTAGATCGAATCTTTAGGTTTGTATTGGGAATATGGTGGCTGAGCCCGCTGGCGCCGCAGTTTAATGCGCAGTGGCTGAACTGGGTGATTTTCATTGTGGGCTGGATCGCCCTTGCAGAGAGCTTCCTGGGCTGGTGCGGGCTGCAGCAGGCGTTAGGGCTGAATAAGAAGTAGGAGAACCATGTAATTATTCACCTTTCTGAAGCGAGGGCGGCCGCCAAGAGGGCGAGCGAGCTGCGGTGGTTACAGAGCTTCGTCCGTCTATCCGACGCCTACCTGTTCCGGAAGCGGCGCTAAGCAACGGGAATGATAGCCGGCGTCGGCGAGCCCGCCGGCGCCGCCCTCGCTTCAGGTTAGTGAAGTGGTACAGAACCACGAAAGTATTAAAAACAGTCCTCATAACTGGCCATAACTGGAATTTACCATGTTCATCACCACCAAACAAGCCGGCTGGACGCTGATCATCCTTTCTTTACTGTTAATCCTGCTCGTGGCTAAAATAAAGGTTGACCACGACCAACGGGACACCTATTTGTGCCAGGCTTATCATCAGATTCCGGATGCGGATATGACTCAATGCCCCGGCCATCAAAGCAACACTTCGTGGTATTTTACGCTAGGGTTTGTTTTGCTGGCTGCGTTAGGCATACTGGGAATACTCCTCCTGCTGCCGCCAAGAATAAAAGAGATGCCAGTTCAGAAAAAAGTTGATCTTTCCAAATTAGACCAGGAAGAACTGAAGATTTACCGCCTGCTTCAGGAAAAAGAAGGCTCAATGTACCAGAGCGATCTGGTTAGGGAAACGGGATTCACTAAAGTGCACGTCACCCGAGTTCTGGATAAGCTGGAAGGGAAAGGGATTATTGAGCGCAAACGAAGGGGAATGACTAATATTGTAGTGGTGAGGTGAGCGAGGGTGAACGTGATGGCTAGGCTGTCCTGATCCTAACACGGTAAACGCTTCGGGTGAGCGGAGTGATAGCGGAGCGAGACCCGAAATCGTTTACTTATATTCTCTTAAAATACTCTCCTATAACTGCTTCTGCCGCAACTTCATTTATTTTATCAGCGCAGCCAATAATAAAGACCAATAATACAAAAATAAATCCTCTTGGAGTTATCTTTTTCATTTGTTCACTGGATTGATGCCCCGCCGCTGGCAACGGTTGGGATTTTCATTTTCCCCACAGCCTCCTAAAGAAGGCCATGATTTTCTTAAAGATTCCCTCTTCTTTCTGAAGGGGTGTTTCTTTAGTGAAGATTTGATTTTCAATTTCAGCTGCCGGTATCTCTTTAGATTTATTGATTGATAGTTCTTTATATTTACTCTTGTTTGTCAGGTTCTCTTGAGTTTCGACAGTCCTGGCGCTGCCAAAAGCATACAATTTCTTATCCCAGGCACCAACATAAACCGTTCCATCTGAACCGATTGCGGGAGAACCCGGGACCGAACTAAGATCAGCCCGGTGCCATTTTTCTGTACCATCAGGATTAAGGGCATAAAAATTACCGCTATTGGAACCAAAGTAAATTGTTCCGTCCGCGCTGATAGCCGCAGAGGAGATTATTCCTTCAAAGGCGTCCGGAGTCTTGAATTTCCATTTAAGAGTCCCATCCGGATCTAAAGCATACATCTGGGTATCCCAAGCACCGACAAAAATCGTTCCGTCTTTTCCGATAGCCGGGGTGGCACTGATACCGATATCAGCCTGAAATTGCCAGCGTAAAGTTCCGTCCGGATTAAGGGCATAGAATCGTGCCTCTCTTCCCGTACCGGTATATATAGCCCCATCTTTTCCGATGGTTGGGGAAGACTCCATCCAATCTTCAATTTTAAACTTCCAGAGAAGTCTGCCTTTGGGATCAAGGGCCAGTACATTACCAACATTTCCCCCTTCTGGGCGCAGATCATTCCCGCCAATGTAGATAGTTCCTTCTGAACCTAGGGCC
Organism: Nanobdellota archaeon; assembly: GCA_038046425.1. Lineage (GTDB taxonomy): Archaea > Nanobdellota > Nanobdellia > Woesearchaeales > GW2011-AR9 > JAHFRS01. Next base: position 49,409 of record JBBSWG010000014.1, on the reverse strand, counting down.
GCCGTTGAAGTTATTCCTGAACTGTCTTCAAAGAACCATTTTTCCGTTCCGTCGGGATTGATGGCAAAAACTCCTCCTTTATACTTGGGATCATCTTCAGCCCGGGCCGAACCAATATAGATCGTTCCGTCTTTTCCGATGGTTGGAGATGACCAGAAGTCATTTCCCCATTTTATTGGAAATCTCCATTTTTCTGTACCATCCGGATTGACCGCAAACAGATAGTTA
>JBBSWG010000014.1:0-49081 GCA_038046425.1 Nanobdellota archaeon | reverse complement strand
GTTAGCCGAAGAATAAATATAAATTGTCCCCCCTTTAGCAATAGCCGGCGTAGCCATCATTGATTTGGCTACTTTCCACCGATTATCATATACTGATGGTCCGGCAGCAAAAGTCCACTTCAAAGTTCCATCAGGGTTAAGAGCGTATAACAACCCATCATGGGCACCAAAATAAATCGTTCCGTTCTTATCAATAACCGGGCTGGATTCAATGGCACCCCCAGCCTCAAAAGCCCATTTGATCGTGCCATCAATAGGTGAAGTGTCATATCTGCTCTGGCCCCCATGCTGGGCACTTCCATGGAAGGTGGGCCAGGGAGAATCAACTGGCTGCGCCAGAGTAACTCCAGAAAGAATTGAAAGATAAGCCAAAGTTATAAAAATTATTGTTCTTTTCACCAGGCGCCTCTTTTATCGTACCATAACAAAACTCTTATTTAAAGACTTCTAGTTCCAACTCCGTCTCCCTCCAACCCCGTCTCCCCCAAACAATTCCACCTCTATCTCTAACTGATCCGCCGTCGGATATTCCTTGACGATGGCCGGAATCAATCCCCACCGGCGGAACTTCTTCTGCAGCGGCTTGATTTTCTTCGCCGAAAGCAGAATTCGGGGCTTTTCCCTGTCCAAAAAGATCTCCTCGTTCGTCAATCGGCAATCCTCTTTTATCATCGAGAGCAAAGAGCGTAATCTTTCCAGAAGTTCGGGCTTATTAAACTTATTACTAGCTTCTAACTTATTACAGGCTTCTAACTTCTTCCGATAGCCAAAGCCCGGCACCAGCTCCGGCAGATATAACGCTCCCCTCGTAAGCAGGCCTTCTTCATCTACCTGATCAAACTTTTTTCTGGCTCCCTGTGCTTCCCGTCTTAGCCGATTACCCAGCTGCACCTTATCTTTAAGTCGGGCGGTACAAAGATGCGCTGAGAAAGAATAGCCTTGCCGTTGGATATAATCTAATAATTCCTGTCCTGCCTCCAAAGAGCCTTTTACCGCATAACTCCACTGGTCTTTAGTCGTAAAGCCCTGCTGCAACAGGGTAGATTGGCGGTTATCCGCCACCTCTAACTCATTTAACACCAGAAAATCAATGTTACCGTGGATATAATTGATAACTTTTTTCTGTTCTGGTTCCTGGCCCGGGATGACGGGCAACTCTACGCCTATTTTCCAGGGGAATTTTTTAGCCAGCAGCAGCCTGGACCAGAATTGTTCCGACTCTAAATCTAAATGGAAACGGATTTCATCTAACCCGGCATCGTAAAGCTGCTGCAAAGCCTGCTCCGTAACTAAATTAAGCGAAGTGTAAAGATGGATATGAAACTGTTTTCCGTACTGTTGCTTCATCAGCCGGATGAATGCAATGGTGCGAGGAAGCCGTGCCAGCGGATCGCCACCGGTAATACCGGCTCCTTTGGCCGTCATTACGTTCGCCTCCAGCAGAAGCTCCTGCTCACTGAATACTTTCCGCTCATTGGCAAAAGTGATATCCTGCCCGAATTTCTCATCGGAAACCGGACAGAAAGAGCATTTCCGTGGGCAGAGCCCGGTAACAAAATAGACCAACTTCTCGCCGCGGACGCAGTACTGGCAGCCCTGCGGAAGTTCGCCGTAGTTGTAGGAATGGTAGTGGTTAGCAGAACGAGGGGATGGAATGAATGAAGTCCGGTCTTGGTTGAAGGTCTGGTCTTGGTTGGAGGAAATCATCAGAGCGGTAAAAAAGGGTGGTATTTTTAAAAGTTAACTTTTTACGTAATACTTCACTATCCTGAAGCTGGGAGAGCACCAATTTATAATAAGTGACCCTAATAATTATACCAATAGTCACTTATTATATTCGAAGGACACAACTAATCGGTATAAATATTTGTGTCCTTCGTTACCCGAGCGATACAAGCGGAGTTGATATCGGTTGCGGAGGGGGTTGTCCCTTACGGGGAGGTGCCGCACTGAGGTAGAAGAAACGCAGAGCGAGGCTGGTGCTCTCCCCGCTTCCCGTGAAGCATGACCAGCATCTTCAAAACTCTTGATGTGTTCTCGAAAGGCGCTGCGTCCCCATAGGGGGCAACCCCCCGCGACGCGCCTGCTTCTAAACCCGCAGGAGTTTTGACCTTAGGATGCTGGTCATGCTTCAGAATAGTGAAGTATTACTGAAGTGAAGATGAAGCAAAAATAAAAAGTTAATCTAAAAAACCGAGAATTCTCTTAAACCTACAGCACGCTTAATGGCAAACTAAATTCGGCAGAATAGGGATCACAAGAACAGTTGCCGGCAACACGAAAGGAACCGGTGCTGCCAGTAACAGTAGCCTGGCCGGAAAGGAGTTCAAGTGAAGGACATTGACCATCCGGGAAGGCTTTTTGTAATATCCAAAGACAAGGAGCCGAACCACCTGGTGAGGGAGTAGGCCCAAATTCCATCTGGATATGATCACCAACACAATTGCCACCTACAATTATGCTCCCACCTGTTGCGTATGCATTGATACCTTGAGTCCACCCCAAAGGACATATCGGAACTCCATCTTTCGTAGCCCTTAGGTAATCCATCTGCTGCCCGTTACCACCATCTCCGTTACCTGCCCCACCACATTCATTATTACAGTCTGAAACTGCATACGGCCCATTTGGGTCAGGAAGACATTCATTCATAGCGCAGTTATAGCGCTGGATAGTGTTCTCGTTCTCCCCTTCATCCTTCGGCGCACAACCAGAGAAGGCCACGCCCAGAGCCAGGCCAACAGCCAGGGAATAAGCAGCACCAGAACGGCTTAACGATCTATTAAATCTGTCATTAAATTTATCCATAAATCCACTAAGTTTTCCTTCCAGTGACATTTTCCTTCCAGCGGCAAGTGATAAGAGTTGATTTTGGCTCGTTATAAGCTTAATGAAACTATCTTCTGATAAGGGTGGTAAATGGACTCGTACCTCTTCCCCGAAACCAGTTTCACCAGCAGTTTATTAAGCGGTTTCATTCCCTTAGCGGGAAAAAGGGATAGGATCCAATTACCTGATAGAACCCAATTACCTTAACCTGGCCAGCAACAAGTATCGGGGCATTGAGCATGGTGTTTAGAGATATAATAGAGATATAATATTCAATCAGGGGGAGGATGGCTATGGAAAGCGAAAAAATATCCGGTGAGAAAATATCCCGACAGCATTTGCCTTTAGAGAAAAGTTTAGAGAAAAGGGATTCAGAGAACAATTCGGAGAGAAATATAGGGAAGAAGGAACCGGGAAAAGCTTTAAGCTATCTTCTGGTTATTGCGGTAGGCATGGTCTTGATCTTTTCGGTCCTGCAGTCTTTTCAGCTCAGTTCGCTGAATAAGCAGGTTAACCAGCTAGCTGGAAAAGTGGCCAGCGCCGGCAGTAACACCGGCAGTACGGGATTAAGTACGGGATTAGATATGTCCAGCTGGACGGAAAATGAAAAGATGATGTATGAGCATCATGGTACCTTGCCGGCGAGACTGCCAGCCGGAAAGGTGAACGTGCAGTCTGAGAATAAAAATGCTAAAAACGGAAATGAGAAATTGGAAACTTTACCAGCAATGGTGGGAGGCTGTTGACTATGAAACTAAATAAGCTGAAATGGTACGTCGTGCTTTTCTTTCTTCTGGCAGTCCTGGTACTGGCTGGCTGTTCCAAAAAAGCGGCTACTCCTGATACTACCACTGATACTGCTAATGTTGCCGCCAGTCAGGTAACACTCTTTAAATCCCAAAGCTGTGGCTGCTGCGACTTGTACCTGAGGTATATGGAAAAGAATGATTATGCTGTAACTGTAAACCAAGTGGATGATCTTTCCCCCGTTAAAGATAAATACCATATCCCGCAGCAAATGCAAAGCTGCCATACTTCCGTTATTGGAAACTATTTCGTGGAAGGGCATATGCCAACGGAAGCAATCGTCAAGTTAATGGCAGAAAAACCAGATATTGCTGGTATTGCCTTACCAGGCATGCCTTCGGGCTCGCCGGGGATGCCCGGAAGCAAGCAAGGCCGCTGGACAATTTATGCTGTCGGTAAAGATGGCAGCATCACGGAGTTTATGAAAATATGAAGATATGAAAATATGAAGAAAAGCTTTATCATAGCGGTACTGGCACTTACAGCGTTGGTACTCCTGGTACCTTTCGTGCAGGCCCACTGCCCGTTATGCACCGCCGGTGTAGCCGTAGCTGCCGGGGGAGCCTTATGGCTGGGCGTAAATGTCCTGGTGATAGGGTTGTTGGTTGGAGCATTTGCGGTAGTAACCGGCTGGTGGGTCGCTAACCTCATTGAGAAAAAGTATCGCCGGTATTTTCCCGGCCAAAAACTGCTGCTGATCCTGCTTTCATTCCTGCTTACCGTAATTCCCCTTCTGCCCTTGATGAAAGGGACTATCCCTTTTTCCCTATCTCTGCTGGGAACGTACGGCTCCGTGCTTAACCGAACGTATCTCTTTTCCAGCTTTCTGCTAGGCAGCTTATTAGGCGGCAGTATCGTTTCAGTTGCCCCGGCTTTCAGCCATCGCATCACGCTCTGGCGCAGCGGTAAAATGCTGCCGTTTCAGGGCGTGCTGTTAACCTTTGCCCTGCTCCTGATGGCGGGATTGCTCTTACAATTTGCCGGGATAACTATCTATTAAAATAGATTGACTTAAAAAATAAATCAACAGAGATATTAACGATTAACATGGAAATAACGGTGTTTACGGTCTTGCTGGGGATTACTGCTCTCTTCTTTATTTTTTTGCTGGTGAAGAGCCTCTTTTCTGTCCGCGGCTGTGTGCTCTGCACGGCCATAACGGTAAGCTGGGTGGTTCTCCTGCTGCTGTATAAAATGGGATGGTTTAATAATCTGGTGCTGCTGGCGTTGCTGCTGGGGCAGACCGTAGTGGGAATATTTTATCTGGTGGAAAAGAAAGTTAAAGAAGAACTGACTTTATTTCGCCTGCCTTTTCTGCTAACTTTAACTCTGGGGGCATATAGCCTGCTGCAGTTTCCTCCGGAATTCTTAAAGATTCTGGTTTTCCTAACCTTTTTATGGTGGGGGCATATTCTGCTGTATCTGTACCGGGAAAAGCCGGCTTTTCAGGGGAAAGTGAAGCGCTTGATTGAATGCTGTAAGGGCTGGTAAACGGCCGGAAATGGCGGGGGAAAATGGCGGGGATAGTAAAAATGATTTTCAACGCCCAAGAACACTGGAATAGCATCTATCAGAGCAAAAAAACCCACAGGGTAAGCTGGTATCAGGAAACTCCCCAAACCTCACTTAGTTTAATTGCGGAAACCAGTCTGGCCAAAGACGCAAAAATTATTGATGTTGGCGCAGGAGATTCTACTTTAGTAGATCATCTTCTTGCTCAGGGTTTTAGGAATATAACTGTTTTAGATGTTTCTTCAACGGCTTTAGATAAAGCAAAGAAAAGATTAGGGGATAAGGTAAACGGAGTTCAATGGATAGTGTCAGATATCAGGAAATTCAAAACGAACGACAGATATGGCCTCTGGCATGATCGGGCGGTGCTTCATTTCTTAACTAAAGAGCAAGAAGCACAGGACTATGCGAAAGCGGCATGGCAGTTCCTGGTGCCGGGCGGCTACTTAATTATTTCAGCTTTTTCCTTCCAGGGGCCAACCCGCTGCAGCGGCTTAGAGGTAAAACACTTCTCTGAAGATTCGATGAGAAAGCTGTTTTGTGAGTTTGAGCACCTAAAGAGTTTTGAAGAGGAGCATCTAACACCGTGGGGTGTGCCTCAAATGTTCATTCATAACTTATTTAGAAAGAGAGGTGATTAGAAATAGAGGTGATTAAAATGAAGGGTAATGATTTTGCCTACATGGTGGAAACGGATAAAAGCTTTGACGATGCGGTTATTTCCGTACTGAAAGCGGTGGAGCAAAAAGGCTGGTCTTTATTCCAGGTTTATGATGTGAAAGAACGGCTGGCAGCGAAAGGCTTTGAACAGCAGCCGTTAAAGATCATTGAAATCTGTTCCGGAAAATATGCGCATCAATTCCTGAACCAGAACCGGCTGATCTCGCTCTGTCTTCCCTGTAAGATCAATGTGCTGGAAGAAGCGGGAAAAGTTAAGATCATCGGAATGAAGCCGACGATGATTTCGCAGTTCTTTCCCGAGGTGAGCCGGGAAGAGGCCGAAGAAGTGGAGAAAGAGGTTAAAGAGATGGTGGATCGGGCACGATGAGAAAAGAATGAAGAGCCGACCAGATAATTTACCAGACAATCTGAACCAGAATCTTTCCTTCTTCCGCCGTTGGTCTAAAACCTATGACTTCCCTTTATTCCAGTTCTGGATGCGTGGCTTTCAGCGGCCGGTGCTGGAAGAAGTTGATTTCTCAAGCAAAGGAAAATTATTGGACGTTAGTTGTGGCACGGGGCAATTATTGAAAGCTTTGGAAAGAAAAAATGGGGAGAAGAAGCTTCAGCTGGTGGGTGTAGATCTCTCTCCGGAAATGCTAGCTAAGGCTAGAGAAAGAGTTTCAGCAGCGGTTACCTTAATGCCGGGAAATGTCCACGCTCTTCCTTTTGCTTCTAACTCTTTTGATTACGTGGTCAGCACGGAAGCTTTTCATCATTACGGTGATCAGCAGAAAGCCTTGCGGGAGATGATGCGGGTGGCCAAGAAAGGTGGAATAGTGATGATTGTTGATATCAATTTCTTTTTTCATGGTATTCATTGGCTTTTTGAGCATCTGGAGCCGGGCTGTCAGAAGGTTAATAGCCGGAAAGAGATGCTTAGGTTGTTTCAGGAAGCAGGATTACAGAACATCCAGCAGCGGCGCAGCTTTTTGTTTGCGGTGGTGACGAAAGGGAAGAAAAGAATGAAGGAAAGGCTAAGTAGGGCCTATCAGCGCCAGCCGTCAGGATCCCCGATTTAGGGACAAAATGTTTATAATTTAACTACAATTCTGGTTTATTATGAAAGCAAAAGCATATGTTGGGATTACCGGGCCAGCAAATATTCCGGAAACGAGAGCCATCTGTAAAGAGTTTTCTGAAGCTGGTTATTCTAGGGATAGCCCCCATATTCCTATGCTTGGATTTCTGGTAAGCTATAAGACTCTTAATGGACAAACAACCCAAAATAGAAGATATCCTCCGGCAAATTCCCTTCCAGACTTATTGAGAGCAACTGGTGGACAAGTGTTGACCATGGTACATTATAACTCCAGAGAAATCGATACTTTATCACAGCAAGTTGCTCAAATATTTGATGACGTTTATGATAAGAGTTGGTGCAGAGCTCTACAATTAAACATAGTCTGGCCAGACCTGGGGCAAGTGGCAAGAATAAGAGAGCAATACCCCGAGATGCAAATTGTTTTCCAGGCTTCACTTAAAGCGATGGAGGGAAAAACACCAAATCAAATAGCCCAAAAGATTAAAGAATATCAAGATCTGATAAGTTATGTTCTAATTGATCCTTCCGGGGGCCGAGGAAGGCCATTTGATCTGGAATCATCGGTGGCAATTTATTCAGAATTAAAGGAACAATGTCTGGATTTAACTATCGGTTTTGCCGGTGGATTTACCGGAGAAAATCTTGCTCCAAGATTAAGGGAGATTCTTCAGCAGATTAAAGCCAATGATTTTTGTATTGATGCTGAAGGGGGATTAAGAGATAAAATAACTTCTGCCTATGGCGATGACTTGTTGAATATTGAAAAAGTAAGGGGATATCTTCAATCTGCCTCGGCGGTTCTTAGATAATCTTATGCTATCACGTTTTTAGTTTACATATAATACGTCGCTGGGATGAAGTATAGCCTATCAACGTCCGCCATCAGGCCCTCTAGGAAAGCGTCGAATTCGGGCTTCTTGTTTTATTCTTTTTACTGCTTTATCGCTTTATCAAACCTTCCCCCCGCCACCTCCCAATCAATCGCATTTAAGAAAGCCTTGATGTAACCCGCCCGGTCCAATCCATAATCCAGCATAAAGGCATGCTCAAACACGTCCATGATTAAAATCGGAACAGTCCCGGCCAGATGACCCATATCATGCTCATTCACCCAGACCTGAAATAATCTTTTAGCGACTGGATCATAACTCGTGACAACCCAGCCAATGCCCCTCATCGAGCCCGTAGCCACAAAGGCTTTCTCACAATTCTCACCGGAACCAAACACTTCCACCATCTTCTGGTAGAGAAGCGAGCTTTCCGGCAAGGTCTTCTTGGTCTTGCTCATATTGCCAAAATATAACTCGTGCCAGCGCATGCCGTTAAATTCCCAGCCGAACCGGCGTTTCAGCTCGGCAAATTCAGGAGTGGCCGTATTGCCTTCTTTAACTAAAGTCATCAGCCTATCCAGCAATTTATTGGTATTGGCCACGTAACCAGCGTAGAGCTTAAAATGATTTTTCAATAGTTGGTCGCTAAAGCCGGGCGTCCCCAGCAGATGTTCAAAGTTTTGTTCGGTGTAGGTCATGTTTAGTCCTCTGGTCACTTCTTACCAAGAGCCTGCTTAATTTCTGAGAGTTCTCCTAATAACTTCTCTCTCGTTTCAGAAATTTCCTTTAACAGCCCTTCCCTGGTTTTATAAAGTTTCTCATTAAATTTTTCCCTGGTATAGAAAATATAGATATACAAAGGAAGAACTACAGCCCAAAGCAATTGGTCCGGCGTTGGAGAACTGCCCAAGAGGTACCACAAAATTACAACAATAGCAACCAGAGTAGAAATCACCAACAGTGCACCAATAAACCGGTTAAGATTCATTGTGGTCTCACAAAACTCCAGATGAGGGCGATGATTAAAAGGATGATGATGATAATCATTCCAATTTTATACCAGTCTGGATTTCCCATGTTGTTTCCGGAAAACATTTTCCTATAAAAGGATTTTACTATTTAAATCTTCCCCACTAATTCCAAACCAGGTTTTAGGGTTGCCTTTCCCGGCTCCCAGTTAGCGGGACAGACTTCTCCGCCATGCTCCCGCACATATTGAGCTGCTTTAACCTTCCGCAACAATTCACTGCTGTTCCGGCCGATGCTGTTGTCATGCAACTCGTAGGCTTTAATGAGGCCATCCGGATCAATGATAAATGTTCCCCGCCAGCATAAGCCTTCTTCGGGAATGTACGTACCGTAAGCTTTACAGATCGTGCCGGTAGGATCAGCCAGCATGGGAAAACGGATTTTTTTAATGGTCGGCGAGTTATCATGCCAGGCCTTATGGACAAAGGCGGTATCGGTGCTGACGCTCAGAACTTCCGCATTCAGTTTCTGGAATTCATCATATTTATCGGCGAGGTCTCCCAGCTCGGTCGGGCAAATAAAGGTAAAATCGGCGGGATAAAATACCAACACCACCCATTTCCCGCGATAGCTGGTTAAGCTGATGGTCTTAATCTCGTTGTTCTGGAAAGCTTTGCTGGTGAATGAAGGAGCGAGGCTGTTGATTTTGGGGGTAGTGAGGTCCATGGTAACGGTTTAGGAAAGAGATGGGTTTAAATAGGTTGTGGATTTAGAAAATTTTGTGCAGAAAAATTCCTGGCGCGGGGTGAGGGAAATAGTAATTAGTGGGTACTATCTGGACAATTAACGGAATAATTAATAGAAGCGGGTTTAACAGAAACCTCGTACCCCACGCTGGAGGGTTTTGAGGCGACGTTGAAATCGACGTACTTCACGTAGAAAAGCACGATCTATTCAAAACCCTCTAAGGATGAACTTTTTCATCTTCCCTCCTTTATATTTTCCAGCTTTATACGCTTTCATTCTCTTAATCTCTGGATACAACCTATATTTCCCCAGTTCTTTCGCCAACCGCTTCTCTTTGATCGCATGATCATACCCTAAACAGATAACCTCTGGTTTGTGCTTAATGATGATTTTAAAGTGATTGCGGGGATGACCGAGAACGGCTTTATCCACCAACTTTAGGCTCTGTACCATCTGCAGCCGTTCCAGCTCGTTAAAGATGGTTTTTTTGTTCTGCTTTCTTTTGGTACGATCCCGGGCAATGACCACAACAAGATAATCACCATGTTTCCTGGCCTGCCGAAAATAGTGCAGGTGCCCTAAATGCAGCAGGTCAAAGGTGCCGAAGCAGATGACGACTTTTTTAGCTCTTTTCATTTGTTTGCGGGGATTTTTATTTCCCTTCCACCACCACTTTCCGAATCATCAGCCTTCCCGTATTCCTCCTTTCCATCACCTTCTCCGCTTCCACTATCTTAATCTTTTTCCGGAATAAGGGGCAATCCAACACTAAGCTTTCGGCTTCTCCCCCCTCGAGAGCGACATTAATCCCGATGGTTTTATGCAACCGTTCCAAATCCAGGATCATGGTATCATCCAACGGTCTTCCTAACCACTTCTCATCCAGGCCTTCAGCCGAGATGGAAGTCAGGATAACCTTAAATCCCTGCTGCAGTAATTCCCGCAACTGGTCCGCCTGCGGCTTATGCCAGAGGGGAGTGAAGATTTTTAAACCTACTTTATCACAGGCCCTTTCGATACGGTTGCGCTGATAGGTAGAAGCTAAAGCGCCGGAAACCACGCCATCAATCTTATATTTTTTCTTCGCGAGCCGAAGCGCGGTTTCCAGATCCTTCAGCTCCTGCTCTTTCCGGCCGGAGGTCTGTTGATAGAGAATAGGTATCCCCATCACCTGGGCCTGTAATCTGGTCAGTTCAATAGCCGGCGTATGGAACATGTAGGAGTCAGGATTAGCAGATTTTAAGGTAATTAAACAGCTCAATTCATAATTCTGCCTTTTCATGATCAAAGCCGCATAAGTACTGTCTTTCCCGCCGGAAAACAGGACGCCTAATTTTAGGTTGTGGGCAGGATAAAATGTTCGTACATAGGCTGATTTGGAGAGATAGCGATAGCGCTTAGCCAATTTCTCCAGTGCATAATCAAAGCGGGAACCGTATTGCGCGGCAATCTTCTTGCGGAAGGCTACTTCTGGTGGAAGCATGCTGGCAGCAAGGTCCCGCAGGATGAATTTGCCCATTTTCTCTTTAATTTTATACCGCGCCGGAATCCGTAAAGCGTACTCTACCAATCGCGTGTCTAAGAAAGGCAGGCGCAATTCCAGGCCATGATACATGGTAACCACATCATCCCGATACAAGTCCCGCTCGTACATCTTCAGCAAGCCGGATAAGCATTCTTCATTGACCTTGCCCGCTAATTTATGCCGCTCATACCCGGCAAAAAGCTCTTCGCTGCCTAAGCCGGAAAAGATCACTTTACAGCCATCTTGCTGCGCAAGTTCGCAGGCCAGAAAAAAAGGTAACGCGACGCCCACTTTCGTTACATTACTGTCTTCAATCAAGGGAACAATGATTTTAAGATACGCTGGCACTTCCTCCAGACGCAGCAATTTCACTTTCAGGGGAAGATCCAGGAGCTGGGCAACCTTCCGGGCCTGGACGAGATCGGCAGCCGCTGGCTCGGTATCTAAAGCAGCCGTATAACAGGTAAAATCTACCCCTTTCTGTTTCAGTGCCTGGGCGAGGAAAGCCGAATCAACGCCTCCCGAGAACAACAAGCCGACTTTCTGCGCCGGAATCCTTTTTTCGATCGCCGCTTCCAGCAGCGCTTCAATCTTTACTTTAAGGAGTTCATAGGAGGCGGCATGCTCTGGCTGCAGGGTAAAGAAAGGGCGATGGTGAAGATGAAGGGTATTTCTGCCGAGATCATAGAACAGGATCTGACGGGGATTGAGCTCCTGTATATCCACAAAACCGATCTTTTCCAACACTTTCTTTTCCGAGCAGAAGGCAAAGCGTTCCGTAGTGTGAGAGAACCATAACGGCTTCTCGCCGAGAATATCACGCGCTAAGACTACTTTCCCCTGCTGCCAGTGGGCAAAGGAGTACACCCCATCTAACTCTGCTAGTTTCGTCACGCCAAATTTATCCAGGAATTGCAAGAGTAATTCCGCATCATTCCTGGCGGGAAGATGATACTGCTGCTGTAACTCTTTCCAGTTATAGATTTCGCAATTCGCGGCTAGAATTCCCTGTTGTTTTAGGGGTTGGGGTACGCATTCAACGACGGCATGAAGAACATGGCCGAGCACATGGTCTCCGGACAAAGGAGGAAGATCTTTAATCTTAGGAGCATGGTGGATAGCATGTAACGATGCGATGCCCGCATAATCTTTTCCCCTCTTCTGGAGCAGGGCCAGGCCCCGTTTAATCTTTCGATACGCATGAGGGTCATTAAAGATGCCCAGGAGGCCGCACATGAAGTTCATATTAAAGAGAGTTTTTATAAACATTCACACTTTATTGGATAAATAACAAAAATTCATCGCCCATGCAGTTCCAGCACATCCTGGTCCTGCAGCCGGTGATTGAGCATCAGGCGCTGTCCTGGAAATTTAGCTGAGTTTCCCCACACCCGGGCAAACTTAAACCGGGAAACAAAATCTTTATGCAGCTTAGTACAGACGTCCTGGATGGTGACGCCTTTCGTCATGATCAGCGGCACGTTCTTATCCGCTTCTTTTTTCGGCTCTTTCATATAGATGCGGATAAAATTTAATTTGTCATAAATGAGCTCTTTCAACGATCCAACATTAATATTCTGTTCAGCGGAAATCAAGATATCGGCATTTAATTCCTTCCGGACTTTCTCCGCTGCCCCCACCGACACCAAATCAACCTTATTCACACAGATTATCGCCGGTAGATATTTCTTGTTGCCTTCAATCGCGTCAATGAAATCATCGACATCCACCACGCTCCGGATCAGCACTTCCGCATTATTGATCTTAAATTCCTGTAAGATGCGGGCCAGCGTTGCCTCTTCCACGTCCAGCGGGACCGTTTTACCGATTTGAATCCCGCCCCGAGCTGTCTTCTTGATATAGACTTCCGACTTGGTCTTGTTGATACGGATTCCGGATTCCCAGACTTCCCGCAAGATAGCATGGTATTGCTCGGGCTGGGTGACGTCCACGATGATCAGCACTAAGTCGGCATTCCTGATCACCGCTAAAACTTCCCGGCCGCGGCCCCGGCCGGAAGCCGCCCCGCTCACAATTCCGGGAACGTCTAAAATCTGAATCTTCGCCTGCTTGTACTCCATCATGCCTGGAATGACGGTAAGAGTCGTGAAAGCGTAGGCAGCAACTTCGGACTGAGCATCCGTCAACTTATTGAGTAAGGTTGATTTTCCGGTTGAAGGAAAACCTAACAAGAGCACGGTCGCATCACCGGATTTACGAACAGAATAGCCATGCTCCGACTTACCCGTCTTCTGCTGAACTCTTCCCGCTTGCTTCTCTTTGAGCAGGGCTAACTTGGCTTTAACCAGCCCGATATGGCCCTGCGTAGCCTTATTGTACTTTGTTGTGCGCAACTCCTTCTCTAAATCCTCGATCTTAGTGTTGTAATCAGGCATTTTAACATTTCACTATTTGATCTCCCGTCATTGGTCATTCCCTTATTCAGCATTCTACTATAATTGTCTTTTCTTTGAGGTTAATCTGTTTAATTTTAGGCAATTTCTGCAATTCCTGAGCCACGACTTCCCAGCCGTGCTGCTGTTTCCATTCCTGGATTGCCGCCAGCAGTTTCTGCAGGGCAGCATAATTTTCATAGATCAATTCACCCCGATGCCTATTCTCAACGCTGCTCTGTTGATACTCGACAATCGCCTGCTCCTGCTGGATGAGTGTATGCTGTAATTGGCTTATTTTGCCTAAGTAGGGAGAAGATTTGGGGAAAGGAATGATAGTATCGACAGCTTCGGCATAGGAAACAGTTATTTGAAGAGCCTGCTGATTCGTTAGGGGAAAAGGAGTGATTTCATCCGGATAAAAGTAACCTTGGGGAATCATAATAAGGTTCAGGAGATGAGTCAAGGCCCGGCGGAGAGAAGTTATCTGGAAAGGGCTTACCTGTGCTGGAAGCAACACTTTATCCACGTCCGCAATGATACAAAGCTCTTCGGCATACAAACCTCCTAAACCTAGCTCTGTAGCTAACGCTGTAACCAAATTTCGTTTTCCGCTTTTGCTCAATAAAGCAGCCAATTCCTCTCCCGTAATCTGTTTCCAGTTGGCGCCGGCCTTTGGAAATAGGTACTTTTCTCCCCGCTTGACCTGGCGATCTTTCCACTCCTGTTGCTCAAAGAGGGTAAGGATAACATAATTCTGGTCAGTTACGATGATATTGCCTTTCGAGAACAGCTCGATAATTACCAGGAATCGGTCTTCTTTTTCCCCTTTTTTGTCTACTTCCAAGACGACAATCCGTTCCGCTTCCTTCTGCCGTAAACTGGTAATGATTCCCCCTTCCAGCCAGCGGCGCAATTGAAGGCAGAATTCCGTGGGCTTGAGCGCTGCTTCTTTTTTCTTGGTCAAACCGAGCAATTTTCCGGGCACGATCCGCAGCAGCAGCTTTCCTTTCCCCGCCTGATGCAACTGGAAAAGGAATTCCGGGCCAAATTGGTGAATTGAGGTTATTTTTGCCTGGGCTAGGGTCTGCAGTTCATTCATGATGGCCGCGAGTTCTAATGAGAAGAGACCGGTTTTGGACATGATAATAAAAGCACCTGGTGGGATTTCCGCTTCAGGAGGTTAAGTGTTTTCCTCTTGAATATTTGAACCCACAAGTGATCGCTGTCTTCTGGTCATCGCGATTGCTCACCACAGCAATCCACTGCAGGCGATTGCCTTGCCGGATTTGGCTACAGGTGCAGAAGAAGATAGGAATTACCTTCCTTTAAATACCTTTCTCACTTTAGTAATACTTCACCCCAGTGAAGCAGTGGACGGCCGCCAAAGAGGCGGGCGAGCGGTGGTGGTTACAGAGATTCGTCCGTCTATCCGACGCCTGCTTGTTTCCGGAACTTTTGCAGTTTTATCTAATCTAGGCAAAAGTTCCGAACCTGCACTTTTGCTAATGTATACACTTACCATAAAACGCAAAAGTGCAGGTTCCGGAAGCGACGCTAAGCAACGGGAACGGTAGCCCGCGTCGGCGAGCCCGCCGGCGCCGTCCTCTGCTTCACCGAAACTTCTCCCAAGGATTCGTCAACCATTTAATATACGCATACATCACTAATGTCCACTGCACCATCCGCATATTAGCCTGATAAGACCGTTCCACGCCCCTCTTGATCACTTCCACATTCCCCCGAACATGTTCCAGGAACTCCACAGTTTCCGGAGCTAGGCGCGCTTTCAGCGTTTCGTAGTTAACTTTCTTAAGCTCTTCCTCTAGGGTGATGCGCAGGAGAAAGCCTTTTCCCATGCCCTCGTCGAGGCCCCGAATATGGTCCCGATGCGCCTCATTGACCAGATCATGATAATTAAAGCTAAACTCGCCGTTCCGCAACACCTTCTCAAAGAAATCACTGAAATGCCGGTTCCAGGCAGCTTTCTCCTCCCCGGTTTTACTACGGGGAATGCTGTTAAGAACGGGAATAGTCTGGGCAATCCAGTTTTCCTGCCAATTGAGGATTTCTTCAGCATAATCAATGTTTTTATTCAAGGGCACCAGCAGCTCATTTAAGATCGTCAAGGCCCGCTGCAGGTTTATTTCCTCATACCGGGAAGATTGATCCGTCAATAAGCTCATCAGCTCTTCGATCGTCGGCTGCAGCAGATGGAAGGCATGTAGCATCATCTCTTTATCCGTCTCAGAAAGCAGCAGTTCTGCCAGCTGGCCCTGCAGCTTTTCCACAGTCAGGGGATAGGTTACTTTTTCCTTCAGCTCGCGGATGAGTGTTGAGCTCTCCAATTCCGCTGATTTCAGGTTCAGATGCCGTAGTTCATTAACATAGACCATGTTTATTGCTTCTTCAATTGGTCTGATTTTCCACAGTAGGGGCAATGTAAGCGATGGGTTACCCCGGCTTTACTTTTATCTGCACGGAAAGCATAATTACAGCGTTTACAGAGCAGGGTGACGAATTCGGCTGCCGGCAAAGACGGAAGCGGTTTAGTCTTTTCTGGGGGCTTGGTAATCTTACTGGAGCAGGAGACACAGACGGCTATCGTTTTATTATTGCTGCCGGGAAATAAGCGGATCTTTTCCAGGGGAACAGAAGTACGGCATTTCTCACAGGTCTGTCGCCGGCGGATGTCCATGAAATTCACCTTTTTTAGGATAATGTTTTTGATATTTGTAATAATAAGTTAGGATAAACAGGGCGGAAGTATTTAAAGATATTGCTGGTGCATCGGATAGTTGAGCCGGAAAAATAGAGATCATAGGAAAGGATGAGCCCGAGGGGATTTGAATTCGGGAGTTAAACTGTCATTAAAGCGGCAGTAACTTCCCCCGATCTTCAGCTCTCAGCAACCTGCTCATCAGTAGTTTACCAATAGAGCTTTTGGCTGTAGAAGGCTGACGCCTTATCCAGGCTGGGCTACGGGCTCAACGGGCCAAGAAGAAAGAAGAGTATTTATAAAACTTTAGCGGTTTAATTCGATAGAGAGAACGCGGTTACCACTAAAGAGAACAATCTCTTCCATTTCCGCATCATATCCTGCTTTTTTCACCTGCACTACATAAGCATTACCATAGTCTACGGAAGTAAATTCTGCTATCCCTTCCCGGGACGTATATTCCACCGCTAAAGGTAATGGTGTTCCCGGCTCATTATATTCAGCCAGCGCATAGAGGGTCACTTCCGCATTAGCCAGCGAATTTCCAGATGTATCATACACCTTAACCTGTAACCCCGCACTGGGTTCCAGCTCAAACATACTGGAGGCAAATTCTCCCCCTTTAGCATAATCAATCTCTCTCTTCCAGCGCTGGATCTCATATCCTTCTTTACTGAGAGTAATGATATAGGTGCCATCAGAAACATCAGAAAAAAAAGCATCACCATGCCAATCAGTCTCTTCCACCGCTAGCGGAAGACTGCTGCCTTCCGGGAAGAGTGTCACTCGCACCCCGCCCATCGGCGTATTGTCCTGCTCGACACTCACCAGATATACTGCTTTTTTCAGTTCCAGGATTAACGTAATCGACTGCTCACCCTCAGCGGCACTGACCGTAACCGGCAGAGAATCCGCATAGCCTTCTTTGCGTACGACGATTTTATTTTCTGAAGCGGTAAGCACCAGCGTTTGCGTCCCGGCACTGCTGCCGTATTTGCTGGTTTTCCCTTTGAATTCTTGGTTCAGATAGACTTTAGCTTCGGGCAAGGGCTGCCCGGTTTCATCACGAACAACAACGGTAAGCGTACTGATGCTGCGGGTAGAGCTTCCGGTGACATTTTCCTCTTTGGAACAGGCCAGGAGGAAGAAGGAAAGGAATAATAGGGACAATAAGAACCAGGAGGCTGGCCGAGAGACGGGCATAGGCTGCCGAGCGAGCAGTAACTTTTAAATATTTCGCTGCTGTGGTAGCTTATAGAGATCGCGAGGATGATTAGACCTTAGCCTCCCCTCACTGGAGGGTCTTGAGGCGACGTTAGCAGCGGCGTATTCCACATAATAAAAATACAGTTCATTCAAAACCCTCTATGAACAACCTCATTTCCCTCATCCCGCGAAAAGTCCCGCCGCAAGGATTGCGTACAAATAAGCACGATGGAGAAAAAATCAAGCAATTTTTCTTCCAGGATGAGTGGGAAAAGTTATCATGGTTAAAACAGTTGCCAAACTTTCCAAATAAAGAAGTCTCGGTACTCTATCCCGGCTCGGGAGCCGACCTTTTCTGGCCATTATATTACCTTGAACACCTTTTTCCTAAGCTGGAGAAAGCTAACTTGTTATTCGTTGACCTTTACCCCGTCCAGGAAGCCATCAGGACTATTCTGGACGATGCCGGTTTGTCCTTCGGAGAAGAACCTGGAAAAGAACGGGATGGAGAAGAACGGAAAGCCCTTTCTTTCTACTGGAAAGAAATTCTGGTTACCCTCACCTGCCGGGAAGGAAATATTTTTGAAATTATTTCGACGTTGCCTTCTTCTTTACCCCATTTTAATCTTTATTTTGAGCGGGCCTTTCGGATCATGAAAGAGCCACATCCAGATTATGAGCAGAACATTGTGGAGAAGCTGGCCGGGGGAGGGATGGTGGTGAGTGATTCCGGATTTCAGAATACTCTCCTGCGAAAAATAAATATACCCGCGGAATTAAGCGCGTATGGAGAGATGGTGGTGGGGGTGAAAGGATAATAATTCGTGATTGTTTGGCTTTCGGAAGAAGCGATCAGATAGAACTGGGATAAAGCGTTTCCTCTGGAAATATTTATAAAGATTATTGCCTATAACCACTTAATGGAAAAACGCCGCCTCAGCTTAGGGTTAGTAGCACTTCTGGTGGCGGGAAGTTGGTCCATCTTCACATCTCTGGCACAATCCACTCCCTCGCCGCTTATTGCTCCCAGCAGGCCAAAACAAGAAGAATACGAACAATATATCAAAAACCTTCGGATCGTGCCGGAGTTTCTTAGGGAAAAACCTCCTAAAATAGATTGTAATAAGAGCAAACTCCTCGACCTGCATCAGAGAAAGTTCAAAGATATAGCTGATAAAACTTATCTCTACAGCGGGATGCACTGGGATCATGCTCGCTGGATGTTACTGGATGAAGTAATTGCTGCCGATGTGAAGTTTGCTAACTGTTTTTATCGGCCCGGAAGTAGAGAGCATGCTCAGAAGATGCAGGAAGCGATACAACACTATGAACAAAAAGACTTCCAACGAGAAGTTGATGCTGCCAGAGTTTACGTTTATTTAGGAGACATCAACAAAGCGCGGGAATTATTTTATAAGCGGTCCTATGATGAGGAAGTAATTAAATTAACTTCCGATGATGAACTACCCGCCCTACGAGATCGGGCCTTGCGGGACGGAAAGATTCTTCTTGCCGGCAAAATAGAATGGCTGTTTGGAAATAAAGATAAAGCGAGAGAAATCATAACTGAATGGAAAGGTTTTCCTGATGTAATAAAGAACATTAGAGAGAATATTCAAGAAGGGAAGTATTTTCCGGCTATAGATTACCCCGCTGATACTCTTAGAATACCTTTCTATCGGGAAATCATCGATGCTGAGTGCCGGAATAATGCCTCCTGCTTAGAGCTGCTTCAGAACTACAATATCAATCAGGATAACACCAAAGCATTAATAAACCAAATCTGTGCCGGGAATAGGGAATGCCTTGAAGAGTTGCAACGAGCAACAATGGAGAAAAAAAGGTAAGGACAAATACTAAGAAGAACCTTCTGGAATCGCTTCCATTCCAACTCCCGTCCCCATACCTAAATCAGAAGGACATTGCAAACCACTATCGTCTTGCGCATACTGGCACTTTTTATTTATCTTTCCTTGAATTATTCCTCCGTAATAAGCGCCAGGGATATTACAATCCTGATCACCAAACATACAATCGTCCCGTGAGCCCACCACAGGATTACTGAACATTCCGCCTGCTGAGACCGCTTCCGCACAGGAAGTAATATCTTGTCCGACATCGTCAGGGGCAGGATCAGGTGTTGGCCGGTTTCCCGGAGGCTGGGAGAAAGTTTCTTGACTTTTTGGTTCCATACAGTTTAGAAATGCTTCTATTCTCTGTGCATTAGCAGAACATGCATCTTCCCCTTCTGGCTCAGGATAACCCTCCTTAGGCTTTTCATCAGGCAAAGTAGTACAATCTTTACAGTACTTTTTTGCTTCTGCTGGGGTCACTGTTTTTTTAGGTGGATCTTCTCCTTTCTTCGTTAACTCCTTTACCTGTTCCTCAGTGCACTGGGGACACGATGCATGCCATTCTTCGTGCTTTATAGTCTCTCTATCATATTGGTACCCCTCTTTATAGATAATAGGCCCATCTTGTTTCGCTTCTATAGTGTTACCGTTTTCATCTTTAGTTATAGCAATCGGCGTAAAAGCACCCATATTAGGCTTATTACACGTCTCACATAAATAGGGAAATAAATTGGTATCTACAACTCTAAAGTCGCTTTTCCCTTTTAGACCCTCATACAGGGTCTTTTCCATAGGAGATGGTGGCGTTAGACTTTCCAAAGCTTCTTTTGATGCTCGTGCATCAGACATCTTACATTTAGGATCAGGAATCCCTTGCACACTGTCGCTGGTACTGAGCAGAGCCCCCATTTTCTGCTGCTGTCCAAACTGGGCAAAGCATTCAACAGTTTCTCGTAACTGTGACGAACCACTTCCAGCAAGATCAGAGATGATACAGGAAAGTGGTGTGTTCAGGTTTCTTCCCCCTAAACTATCTATTCCACCACCAAGGCTATTCCCCAAATTACTAAAGTCCTGCATACAGGCTTCGGAAAACAAAGAGGCAAACAGCATGGCTTTTTCATACTGCTGTTGCAGGTCTTCTTCGGTTTCAGTTAGGGTAGTGTCTATCCCTACTACTCCGCCAGTAATAGACGAAGAACCTTCCTCATATAAATCTGAAATTCCTGCTGCCAAGTTACCATACAACGATGCTTTATCCTTTATTTGGGAACATTTGCGTTTCACATTATTGAGAATATTTCTCCCGCTCGCTCCCAGGGCATTGTGGAAAGAATCCGTTACATCTTCTTCTACGACATAAGAAGAATTACTCAAAGGAAATATTTGATCATGGATTTTAAGATATTGATAATACTTTAATTTCAGCTGCCTAATCCCGCTGGTTGAACCACGTAGATCAATCCCATTCACGCAGACAAACCCCTGTCGCATCCAATCGGTTAGGCTGCAGCCAGCGCCATAATTAACAGCACCAGCGGCAGGATCCGCTGCAAATTTCCAAAAGTAATTCCAGACACTAAAACACTTTACTTTTCCCTCCGAGGGATCGCAGAACAGAGTTCTTTGTACCATTTTTCCCGTGCGGACATCGTAGGTAAACATTCCGTGCTGCAAAGCGGGAAAGTAAAACTCACATTGGATTCCAATGTTCCGATATTTCTGGAAAGCTGAATAAATCTCTGATTTTCCCGTCCAGAGCGTTAAATCCATTACCAGTAAGGAAGGATTCAACAGGGAGTTGAAGTAGGAACAGGCTTCTTTATCATTTTCTCCAACTGATTCTACATTTGCGGCAGCAATTGCCAGCGATTCTGCCAAAGCCTTATCGATTTCTAGAGCACTGTTTAAACCAATACCATTCAACCCTTGCTGGAACTGGATCAAATACTGGTAGGCATCGGTATAATTTTTATCATTGGTGAACGTTAGCATATAACTTTTCAAAGTTTCCGCAGGAGTAAAGCCAGCACGATAGAAACTGTTATTCTGTAAAGAGGCTGGAGGCGAATAATCTGTCTGGAGTGCTGGAGATAGCAACTGTTCTACCCTCTGTTCTGGCGTAGGAACTAGAACGAGGGGCTTTGGCAGGAATTTGAGCAGTAGAAAGCCCAAAATAATCACCACTAATACTGTTATCAGGATACTAAAACGATTATTCTTCCTCTTTTTCATATAATGTTTTAAACGTATACACGACTTTATATGCTTTTTGCTTTCAGGTATAGTTAATGTGAGTAATATTCAAACATTTTAACCTTAAAATCAGGGTTGTTCAAAGCCTCAGCCAATTTTATTTCAAACTCTTTTTCAGTTGCCCACGGCGTGATTGCCAGCCACTTCTTTACTTTTTTCCAAACTTGTTCGATGGGATTCAGTTCTGGGCTGTATGGCGGAAGCTTTATGACCACTAGCCTATGCTTATTATCCGGAAATCATCAAAGAAGTGAAGCTGGCCGGGGTGAAAGGATAGGAGGTTTTGAATAACCTTTGTTATGGGCAATTGAATTCTCCACCCCGTTCCCCCACCCGAGAATTTTCCTGCGCAAAATTCTCACTTCCTCTCCACTTGATCCCCTTTCCCGCAATAGGGGCAGGCCGGATTCACCCGCGTACCGGCCTTCTTCTCGTCCACCCGATAATGATAATTGCAGCGCCGGCAATGCAACTGCAGGTATTCCGCCGCGGCAGAAGAATCAGAGCCAGACTCAGACTGGGCTGCAGATTTCACCTTGGCCAAGGTTCGCTGCACGATATTACGAATCGGCTGCTGCTGTTCTTGTTTAGAAGCTGGTTGTCCTACCGCTCGGCGCTGTTTCATCTTTTCGCAGCAGGGCTCACAGAGCATCCAGGTCTGCTCATTGCTTTTAGGATACAATTTAACTGAACTAGCAGGCACTTCCGCCTTACAGAGTTCACAGCTGCGCAACTGGATGTTCGACATGGTTTAACGGGCTAAGATGATGAGGAATATTTAAAGATTTAGGGAGTGGAGTTAAATAACATTGGGATAGCACAGTTAGGGAAACAATTATATTCTCCAACTTATTTCTTCTCGCTCATGACCGCAGCAACCCTGCTCATTCTCTTTCTACTGGGCCTGGCCCTCGCTTATCTTCTCTGGAAATTTTTATTCGCACCAGAAAGATCGCTTTCCTTGCCCCTGCCGGAAGAGCAGACAGAAGAAAAGCGGTGGTATTACCCGTACCCATCCCCGCCAGGGGTCAAAAGGAGAATCCAGCGTCAGCAGGCTGAGCATAAAGATAAAGCCAAACATCAAAAAATGGAGACGATACTGGCCTCTTGG
Source organism: Nanobdellota archaeon (assembly GCA_038046425.1). Lineage (GTDB taxonomy): Archaea > Nanobdellota > Nanobdellia > Woesearchaeales > GW2011-AR9 > JAHFRS01. The sequence goes on along the minus strand of JBBSWG010000014.1, from coordinate 26,559 downwards.
GGCCTAGCGCCTACGAAAGTTCTTCTTCCGGAAAATTTCCGGAAACTTGTCCTGGTCGTGCAGGAGCAGCGGAAACGACGGTTTCTTTCCCCATCACAGCAGAAAGCCCTAGAGCGTTTAGAGCAGCTTTTAGGGGAAAAGAAAGAAGGACCGGTTTATCTTCCTTTCACGAAGCGGGAGACGAAAGACGTGTTTACCCTGCTGCGCAGGATGTCGCGGGGGAAATGAGTTTTATTACACCCAGCACCTTTATAAACGAAGACGATTTAATTCTGACTGTATCATGAGCGTACTAAAAAGAGGCCCGATTATTGTAGCTTTAGTACTACTGGTAGTTTTATTCTTCCTTCTTAACGCTTTTAATTCTCAGGCACAAGTAGCGGGCTGTTACATCTACCCTAGCGCCAGCGAAGATCTCTACTGCGTTTTCGATACACTTGACACGGAAGCGGCGGAAGATTGTGATACTCATCCTGGCTGCAGCCTGTCGCAATATTTTCTGCCGGGGCAGGATTGCAGTATCGTTCCGGAGTGTGAGCTCGTGACCTGTTCTGCTGATTGTCAGCAGCATGCCCTGGGAAAATGTCAAAATCTGGGAGGAGTAGCTGTACCAGAAAACCAATACAACTTTTACTGCTCACCCGGCTGTTGTAAAATCAGCAACCAATTCTGTCAGTTTGGATTAAATAAGTTTCAGTGTGATGATATGGCTAAGAAATTAGGTTTTCCCCCTCCTAATCCTGTCGTGCAGTATGATAATCCTGTTGGTATGACGGTAGCCAGCTGTAACCAGCAGCTCTGTCAAGTTGAAGTACAGCCAGGGATAATCAGAGTTACGGTGCGGGATGCTCAGGGACCGGTTGTTGACGCTTTAGTACAAATTCAGGGCGTAGCCCAGTCGGGAACCACGGGAAGTGATGGCCGGGTTGAATTCACGGGGTTAAACCCTTCCAGCTATCTGGTTACGGTCACAAAATCGGGGTTTCAATCAGCTTCAGCCACCATTTCTCTGGGCTCGGGCCAAGTAGCTGAGAAAACGGTAACGTTGAGCGCTGGCGGGGCGTTGAAAGTTTTAGGGACGGTTACTGATTCTTTAACTGGAACTGGCCTTTCTGGAGTTACCATCTCCTGGACCGGTCCAGCCAGCGGGCAGGTTTATAGTGACCAGGCCGGAAATTATGTGATTACGGAGTTAGTCTCAGGACAATATACCATCACCGCCAGCAAGATCAATTATCAGCCCCAGCAAAAGCAAGTTCAGCTCACGGCCGAGCAGACGGAAGACTTTACGTTAAGCCTGGCTGCCGTACAGGGGGTAAAAGGAAAAACAGCGGTTGATGCTAATGGGAATAGCCTAGCTGATATTGATGAGCAGCAATATGGGGTTAAAATCTATATTGATGGCAATTTCCGCGGCTATTCACAATATTCTGATGATCTTCAGGAAATAGGAACATTTGAGTTAAGTATGTTGGAAGGGGAGCACACCATTACGGCCACGCACTTGAATTTTCAGGCTGAAAAATCATTCACGGTAGCTGCAGGCCAGTTGGTTGATCTTGGTAACCTACTTTTGACTGCCTATGTCGGCGAATGTACCGAAGGACAAGCTGAGGAGCAGAAGAACGTAGAACAATTCTCGCTGCAACACGTGCCGGGAAAGAAGCAGGTTCGTTTAGAATGGCTCAAGCCCTGCCCGGAAGTGATCGGTTATCTGGTTACGAAACAAACTGAAGAGGGAGAACCGGAACCGTTCATCTTCTCCCCGGCCCAGAATTCCTACCTTGATGATAAAGTCGAATGGGAACAAACCTATACTTACAGCATCAAAGCACAATATCCTACTAAGCAATCAGCAGCTGAAACCGTACGAACCATCACGCTCGGTGATAAAGAATGCGAAGAACGCTATCATGAAAGTGCTGGCTGGGAAACGTTCTGCCTGGTGGGGAATACAGCTGTGCGGAAAACAGTATACACTTGCAGCAATGAAAATAAGCTGGCTACGGTGCAAAATTGTGCCGGGCGTGACGGCCCCGGCGAGAATTATTTCTGTTCCTCCATCTCCGAGTTCAGGGCTGATTGCCAGGATGCCGGTCCCTGTAACCTGTTTGCCGATCCGTTTGGCTTATATTATTCCCGCTTTACCTGTTACGGGGCTGCTGATCCGGCAGAGGCTACTAATTTCTGCTACTATGACTATACAAAATCTATCGTCAATGGCTGTACGAGCTGTGCGGAACTCAATAGCTGTTTTGAATATCAAAGCAATGATGCCTGTACGATTAACAATTGTTTAGGTGCGAAATGTGCCTGGGTTGACGCTGCTGCTAACTCGGAACCAATCATTGATTACGGTGTTCTCAATATGCCCGGCTTAGTAACGCCGGAAACGGGGCATGGCTACTGTGTGCAGGAAAAGTATGATGATGACGACCAATGTTCCCGTTGCAGTAAAACAGCTACCGTATTTGAAAATTATTATTGTAACGCGCAAGTCTGCTCCGCTTTAGGAAAATGTTTTTCTGATTCGGAGCTCAGTCAATGTAATTCCTGTGGTGACGTGCCCACCAAAAATGCTAACTGTTATAGCTATACTACGGAACTGGAATGTGCTGGTTCCGGTAGTGATTCCAGCAACATCCACAGAACACCCTTTGGCGAGATCATTCCCTCTGCTGACCGCTGTAGCTGGAAACGCTGCAGCTGGCAAGGCGCTCACGACAGCTTTTCACCCGGTTCCTGCATTAAAGATGGCGATGGTGATGGACAGGATGATTGTACTGGCTTTACCAGCGGTGCCCAGCGACAAAATTGTAAACTAGATGTCAGCCCGCCCCATACGGTAACCGTTCCGGAAGGGATGCAGGTAATCTCACACGCCACTCCCAACGCAACTTTTTTGGGGAATGATGATTTCCATCCCTTTCCTTCCCAGAAAAATGCCCTGGGCACGTTCCATTATTGCCTGACCAGCGCTGCTGCCGATGCCCAAAGTTTCTGTACGACGGAGGATTTTAGGAATTCCCAGGTATCCTATCCCGGAATACAAACTCAGGAACTGGTAACCGTTAATCTTTTAGAGTCAGCATTCCTGCAAAAGAAAATCAACGGCGAGACTTATCGCCTAAAATTTTACTCTACCGACAAATACCACAACCAGGAAAACATCCAGGAAACGTTCGTGTTTGTGGATAATGTCTTGCCGCAATTTGAGATCAATCATAAAGAAATAACGCTCGCGGATAAGACTAAGTTGACGGTGTATTTAGAAGGAACGAATGAGCCTATGGCCTGCTCATTTATCGTAACCAGCGTCCTGCCGCTGGGAGAAACACAGGTTAAAGCGCTCACCAAAGAGCAGAAAAAAGAGGCGGTTTACGAAAATCTGCCGGGCGTAATTTATGACGTGAATGTAACCTGTACCGACAACCAGGGCAATGCCAATCAGAAAGCGGACCGCCTTACCTTTGATTTAGAAGAGCGCATTGATATTGTTCATCCGGCATTGAAGGGCATTGTTTCCTCGCCGGAAATTAAGTTTCGGACAGCAACCGCCGCTGGTGCTCGCTGCGAGTTGTATAAGACCAGCAGCAATGAGAAAATCGCTGACTTCCTGAGCGACGAGCAGGGAAAAGTACATGAAACGCCTTTCGTCCCCGGCTTTATTGAAGGGAAATACAATGGTGAGCATAAAATCATCTGCCGGGAGTTATTGACGCCAGAAACGTATGAAGATTTCTTTTCTTTCACGGTTGACTTTACCCCGCCCAGCAGCCAAATCGTGCTGCGGGAAGGAAAACGAGTGGCTAAGCCCACCTTATTCGGCTGGAAAGAGTTCTTTATTGATGCCGTCGAGGTAGATTTTGAATGTACAGCGGAAGGCTTCACCTGCGATAAAACGTTTTATTGTCTGGGCGAGGGGTGCTATTACCTGAGCAGTCCAAATTATAAAGAGTACTCCTCTACCTTCACGCTGGAGAACTCGACGGAAATTTGTTATTATTCCACCGATCAAGGGAAGACGGCAGTATATTCACCCCAGTGTGGGACAGTGTCCATCGAAGGCTATGGCATCATGTTAGAGAAGCCGCTTCTTCATTACTATCTCGATGAGCAATGGGGCAGCAGCAATAAACCCAGTTTTGACTGGCAGTTCCTCACTAAAGTGCCGACGCAGGAATGCCGGTTTGAATTTCTGCCGGCATTTACCTATGATACCGTGCCCGCCTTACGGGTTCTTTCCCCGACGCCCGAGATGAGATACCTCTTCTCCCCATTTCCCAATAATAGCGGTGCTTCCCCCTACTCAGAAATCGGCGGGGTGAAAGCACTTTATGTAAAATGTAAGAATCTTGATGGAGAGGTAGGCCCACAACAGAAAATGAATTTAGAGTATGATCCTTCTCCCCCTATTATCACCAAGGCGGAAACGGAGCCGCCGCTGTTGCTAGAGGGTACGAAAGTTGATGTAGTGGCAGAAACTGACGATAAGACGCTCTGCAAGTACAGCGATCTTGGCCATGATCAGTACACGTTGATGAATTTTGCCTTTCCCGGAGCCGAGGGGGAAGTGGCGGGAGCTGATCCTTCTTTACCTTTAATCCTTCACACCAAACATCGCCGGGGATTTAATGTTAACACCTTTACCGGCTTAACCAAAGATTTTACCCTGACGACGATGTGCCGGAATGCGGCCGGCGATTTTTCAGAATTGCGCACCATCAATTTTACGGTGGATTACCGCCAGGTAGGCGGCCTTACCTCGGTCTGGCCGGATGGAGACTATTTACCTTTCACCTCCCTGAATGTTACCGTTCAGACCAGCAAGTCTGCCCTCTGTGAATGGCGGGACAATGGACAGCATATCCTGATGGCGGTTACGGGAGATAAAGTCCATACCCAGGAGTTTTATGGATTGACGGAGAAATATCATCAGATTCCGTTACGTTGTACTTTGGGCGATCATCAGGTGGAAGCGACATCCCGGTTTACCATCGATCTAACGCCGCCGAACATTACGAAGATGGAAGATGGAAACCTTACTTGCGGCAGCCCGGCCTTACAGATTTTTATTTATACCGGTGAGCAGAACGTCAGCAATTATCTGTACCAAATCTACGATTTGGGGCTGCAGATTTCATCAACGCCTGAGCTCACCACGTTTATCAGCAATAAAACTGCCACCAGTTTAGCGAGTTTGCCGAGCTCCAGCAAAACGATAGGTGGTACACTGGGAGGAACGTTCATCCTTAACGGTAGCTGGTCCGCCGGGCTGCCGCTGGAGATACCGGTTGCCAGCTTAAATGAAAGCCACAAATATAAAGCACGGGTACAGGTACAGGATCGAGCCGGCTGGCTCAGCTTGCCGGCAGAAAGCGATGGTGTTCTGGTAACGTCAAGCAATCACACCCTCTGTAAGCAGGCAGCAGCTCCGGTCATTGACATCGTGCTTAATGAGAGTTCTTCCTGTACCTCGATCAATGCCGAGTTGCATTATCAGGATGCTGTAGGCGTAAGCAAGATCAAGTATGGACAGCATGCTTCCTTAAATTCCTGCGTTGCCAATCAGAATTATTTGGGCCAGCAACTTGCGTTCACCAGCAACGGCTGGCTTTGTTATACTGCGGAGAATTATGCTGGCAAGAATATTTCTGGAAGCCGGCAGATTTCCTTTACTGATGCGGACAGCGATGGAATTAGCGACAGAACGAGTTGTGATCTCTGTCCCGCTACGGGTGCGGGTGACGTTGTCGATGCACAGGGTTGTGCCGATGGTCAAACTCCTGAATTTAACCGCAGCATTGACTTTGATAACGATGGCCTGCCGGATTATTGGGAGAAAATGTACCATGCTACGGAATGCCAGCTGGACTTTATGAAGGCGGACTCTAATACGGATGGTATTGCGGATGGACAGGAAGATTACGATCAAGATGCTTTTGGCAATCATGATGAGTATCGGAAAGCGCAGGATCCCTGCCGCTTTGATGCCCCGGTGAAAATAGATCAGGAACCTGGAGAGGAGAAACCGAAGAAAGAACCAGGGGAGCCGTCATTTCTTCAGAAATCAAATTATCTCGCCTGGATTTTACTCATTATGGGATTGGTGATGGTCGCAGCCGGGACAGGATATCTTATTATCTACTACTATAAATTATATAAATTTGGGCAAGTGTCAGGAAAGCGGGGAACACCAACGTTGCCTAGTCTCGCGGGACGGGCACCAGCAGCGGAACGCACCTCTCTCCTAGAACCCTGGAAACAAAAACTGTTACAGCTCAGAAAAGCCCGCCGGGAGAAGGAAAAAGCGCAGCAACGGGGAACTATTTTTAGAGAATTTACTAAAGACTCTAGCCGCATCCCCCATATTGAAAACGTGCTGCAACGAAAAGCTGAACATTTGCCAAAACTGCAGCAGCTGGCTGAGGTCTACGCGGAGCATAAAGAGGAGCTCAAACCTGGACTGCGGCCGGAAGAGAAGAGCGTCTTTGCCCAGTTGGAAGCAATTTCCCGGCAGGCTCAAGGGAAGGGTATTCATAAAGTTGCCAGTAAGAGTGAAGCCCAGGATTTGTTTGCTAAGTTAAAGGAACTGGCCAAAAAAAGAAGAGGATAAAAAATGCGAAGCATTTTTTGGAATAAAAAAGCGATGGGCGTGGAACAAGTATTCATCTTCGTTGTCATGGCAATTACTTTTGCCCTCATCGTCATCTTTGGGTATAAAGCTATTGGCAATTTCCTGCAGCAGGGCGAACAGGTACAGTTCATCCAGTTTAAGAATGATATTGAAAGTGCGGTGAAGCGCATTTACACCCAGTACGGCTCCACGCAGATAGAGGAATTTACTCTGCCTTCGCGCTATGAGCAGATTTGTTTTGTGGATATGAACTATCCATTTACGGAGGAAGAATATACCGCTCTTTGTCGCCGGGATCAGTTGGCCTGCACGGTCTGGAAACAGGCGCAGCAAGCCCAGCAGGAAGGTAAAAGTGGTTATGCCGGCGTCGACGAGAACGTCTTCCTGAAGCCCGCTGGCCCGGTACCTATAAAAGTATTTGCGATTACCGTAGACAGCCCTGATAGTGCGAGCTTTCTCTGCCTGGAGATTAATAAGGGGCAATTTTCATTGCGCCTGGAAGGGAAAGGGAGTTATACTCAGCTCGCTCGGGGGAATTAAGAAGGGTGAATGAAGAAATGAACTCCCACGCCCAAATCCAAGTGACCTTCCACTGGATCTACGTCCTTATTGCCGGAGCAGTCATTTTACTTTTCTTCTTCAGCCTGATTTTCTCCCAGAAACAGCGCTCGGAAGAGACGCTGCGTCAGGACCTTGTCCGCATGGTTGAATCTATCTTTACTGCTGCTTCCCTTTCAGAAAAAACTAAGACGACCGTGGATACAAACCTTGACCAGTATGCTTTAACCTTTTTCTGTCATGAGGGCGTGAGTGAGTATGGCCTAAAAGGTGGTTCAGGTTCCGTCCAGGATTCTGTGCATCCGCTGTTCAGCCCGGCGGAAGTTCAGGCTACCCAGCTAAGCCTGTGGAGCCTGCCCTATAAACTGCCCTTTAAGATCATTGATTTTTTATTTGTCACTTCTCCCGACATAAAATATGTGGTGGTGGGAAGCACGCCTTTTGCCGAAGAGTTTCTGGAAGAGACTAGACCGGATATGGCCACGCGCTTCCGGATCAATACGCTGGCCGTAAGCCCTAGCCAGCTCCAAGCGGTTGACCCTGGCCAGAACCGACAAGTTCGTTTTATTGATTTTGTTGGTGGCAATGGTGGAGTGATTCAAGAACAGGCCCTCGTCCCAGAAAAAGTACGCTTACTGGATGATGAAGTGGTCACGGCTGTGGTCTTCTCCGGAAAAGACCAAGTTGAATATTATCAAAAAAAGAACGAGCGATGGCAAAGAAGAGGGAAAGCGAGCATTATTTCTCTGGGGGGAGAACGGGATGCTGCCCGTTATGCCGCCATTTTTGCTCAAAACGCGGAACTCTATGAATGCAACATGCAGAAAGCTTTCCAGCGCTTACAGTACCTTAATGAGATTTATGGAGGTAAGGAAATTACGACAGCTATAGCCGGGGGGAAACTGCAGGAGATACTGGCCTATTATGAAGCTCATCCCAGCCCCAGCTTGAGGCAGTCCTGTAAACCATACCTTACTGCTCTCCAACAAGCTTTACAAGCTCATCAGAATACGGCAGGAGCCTGTTTAGAGACACCGGCTAGCTGTTTAGACTTACTTTCCTCAGCCCGGCAGATCAGACAGGATAACGAACAGCTCAGCTTCAATAACTGCCTCCAGCTCTATTAAACCAGTAATCTATCCCACTATTAACCATGAACCGCCGCAGCCAAATCCAGCTTACGGAAACCATCGCCATCCTTTTCATATTTTTTATCCTGCTGACGGTAGGCATCATCTTCTATTACCAGTATCAGAAATCAGCAATCAAAGAACGGGGAAAAGAGCTGGCCGTAGCGAGGACCATTGATACCACCTTAAACGTGCTCTTCCTGCCGGAACTGCTGTGCAGCAAAGGTGAAGCTGAACCGGAAGATAACTGTATTGATGTCATGAAGTTGCGTCAGGCTAACGGAACGATGCAGGAGCATTTAGAGGGATATTATTTCCAGCTGTTCTCGTTTTCCAATATCACCATTCATGCTCTTTATCCGGAAGAGAAAGTTTATTATCTTTATGCCCAGAAGAGGGAGCAGGCAAAGAATTATCATCCTGCTTTTTTTGTGGTGACGTTACGGGATGATAGTCTGGCAGGAGGAGAGCCCTATTACAGTTACGGTTACGTGGAAGTGGGGGTGTACTCATGAAACACACCCGAAAACGGGCACAAATGGAAGCGGCAGGACTGGTAGTGATTGTCATTCTCATTACTTTGGGCCTGCTGTTCATGACTAAATTTGCCCTGCAGGAAAAGAAGAAGGAAGGAAAAGTGACGGTGCAGCGGGAACTGTTAGCGCAGAGTACGCTGAGTGCCATACTCAAAACGACGGCGGCTGAAGCTGGCGAGTTCGGTGAGCAAGGCTGTATACCGCAAGCAGGTGGTAATTCTCCCAGCGGTTCTCTTCCGCGCCTCGGCAAGGATATACTGGAAGACTGTGCTCAATATTATGACACCAGACCGGGCGGCTATTCCCGGTACCGCTGTAATCAGCAGCATAGCTGTATATTTCTGCGGGAGCAAGTAGAAGAACTGCTGGAGCAGACTTTAGGGAAGTGGAACATAAATTATGATCTTAATGTCTCGCTGCTGGAGCCGTTTGGCGTTGTGGCCCTGCTCGATCCGCCAGTACGGCGGGGAATAGGCTGTCCGGCAACGAAAGCCAGGGATAGCTCGGATGCTTTTCCTTTGAGCACGGAAGTGGGAACGGTAGAAAGCGTGCTGTATCTGTGCTAGGGAATTTTATCGTGCAATTAACGGGGTCCGATAAAACCAGACAAACCCACCTGCTTCTCCTTCTCTTTGCCAAACACGCTGTCCACATTAACCTTCAGCACCTGCAGCACCTGTTTTAGATAGGGTGAAAATTCATATTTTTGAGCGAGGAGCAGTGAGGGGCCGAGGTATTTTACAACCGAACCTTCCGTGATGGTAAACAACAGCTTATTCCCGCAGGCCAGGCATTTTCCCACCAAGGGCGGACGGCGGTATTTCTCATTGCATTTTACACAGCGAAACTGTTGCATAGAAAATTTCTTTAAGTTGCCTTTGATATCTTTCAGAAAATGCTTCTGGATCACTAACTTCGCGACGTCATCTAAATCCACGGCCCGGATTTTGCGGGCAATCTCCATCTGACCTAACAATTTCTCTTCCATTGACGGCTTGGTCTTGTACGCGGAACAGGTAACGGCTTTGTTGAAATTGTCGACCGGATGAGTGTAGCCTAAACCCTCGTACTGCTGCGGCGTTCCTAAACGGTCACCGAGCTGTTCTACTTTCTTCTGCTGATAACGAACTTCCCAGGGAAATTTCATCTCTAACGCCGCTTCATACAGTTCTACCGGATAACGCCAGGCAACGTCGAGACCATGCACCTGATCATCGACTTCGCTGGGGTTAAGGATCGAGGTTAAAACTAATGGTGAGTCCATGGTTGATCCCCTGGTGTTCGGAAGGAATTGCCGGGAGAAATTCAGTAAAGCGTCCATTAAAAGCATTATCGCGGCTTCATCACCATCGGCATCACGGCGCATGCCGGCATGGTAGAGCGGATGAGCTAATAGTCCCTGGGTATCAGAAAAACCGATGATCCGACCGATTAAACCAGCGGAGATGTGCGGAGCCAGACCAATCACCAGCTGGCCTACTAAGCCCTCTTCATTCTTGATCTGGTAAAACGGTTCCTGTCGGTAAAAGCGCACTAAGAGATCATCCACAAAGCCAGCGACCCGTTTCAGTACTTGAGGGGCTGATTCATCAATGCTGTCAAAACTAGGCAGAATCAAGTCCTGCGGCTTTAGTTCCAGAACTTGATCATCATCGACGAGTTCCTGCTTGTGAATGTCGTACCCATACCCAAGCTGTTTCAGCTTCTCTAAAGAAGTCTTGATCTCTTTCGGCTTGAAATGAGTGATCGGCAGTTCCGTACAGTCGTACCTGGTCGTACCGTCCTTGTTGACGTAGATGGCATGTTTCGCCCGCAACAGGCCTTTCGCCAGATGCTCAACAACATGATTTTTATTGGAGGTCCCGCGCACGCCTTTCACCAATTCAGGATGGACTTTATCACCGAGACGATCCTTAGCCTTCTTAAAGTAATAGCCAATATCCAAATCAAATGTCTTGTACGACTGGCCTGGGCCATGCCGACATTGCTCCTGCAGAATATCACCGCAAATCCGGCAATAATATCGTTTCTCACAACGGGCATGACATTCTTCACAGGAGGGATAAATCATGCTGCGTTGGCAGGCGGAACAATAGAATAAAGGAAAAGTACTGTTGACTTTACCAGCTTCGACTGCTGCCTGCACGCTGCGTAAACGGTCACCTTCTCCCCCTACGGGAAACATCATCTGCGGCGAACCAGTAAGATGGCGCATCTTTGCTTTTTCCGGCCGGCCCATACGCGCGCCAATGAACGTACCCGCTTTGTCACGAAGGGGAACCGGACAATGTTGTTGGATAAGCTGTAAGCCATCAACTCCTTGCCCATCGCTAACCGCTAAAGCCTTAAGCGAATCCTGATCAGTAAAACCAAAGCAGAAGCCAAGAATTTTCGCTTCCCGCTGCTCCAGCACGACTAACTCCTTGTTGACGAGGTGATGTTCAACTCCCAACGATTCCAGAACAGACTTGCTTTTAACATAATGTTCCACGGAACTGTAATAAGGAATGATAATTTTCTGTAAACCCTCTTCATCGCTTTTAACCTCGCCTTGCTGTAACCAGCTCAGGAGAAGGACTAAATCTGGAGCCGTCACCAGTTTCCAGAATAAAGTGTATTCGGGATGCAAAGGCAGGTTCAAGGTTTGGCTTAAAGCTACCGCTTCCTCAAAGGTGGGATAACCGGTAAAATAATTTGTTGATAATTCCTGTAAACGCTCGAGAGCCAATTTTTCCTCGACGTCTCTTTCTTCTTTTTTCTCTAAGGCCTGCTGTAATTCAGCCGCCCACCATTCCGGGCAATACCCAGCAGGCACTAACCGTTGCCCGTTCTCAGAAAAATCGCCATAATTAAACAAGATATCGCCAAGGTAAATGATTTCCTCAATTTGGGGAAGGTACTGTCGGGCACTACTTTCCGTTTTGAGCGCTACGACAGAACCATCCTGAAGCTTGACGATCGGTCCATCAATAGTCTCACAGACGGTGACGGCGGCCGCCTTTCCTGGCCGTTCCACTTTTAGTTGCGTTCCGATAGCGATGTACTTATCAAGCACGAGTAAGGTTGCTGGATGCAATGCAGTAGCAGAGAAACCAGAAGTTCTGGTGCGTCCATAACGCAAGCGAAAGCCACCGGGACGAAGCGGATAGGTCAGAATCGGCCGGCCCGCGACGAGATCCATCAGAAACGTATTGTTGGGCTGGACTGAACGGGTCATACTTTCATTCCCTTTAGCTTGAGCCTGGGAAGCATGAACCTGCTCTTTCACTTTCAGGAATTCTGCTAACCAACCCCACTCTAACGAAAATTGCTGGCCCCACTTACCAAGCCGTTTCCAGATTTTTGCAGCTTTCTGGCATAAACCTTCCGCCAAGACCAGCGGCACGCCACCACGGATGAAGTTAGTCTCGATCCGTGGCAGGTCTTTATAATTAGATACTTCTATCTTCTCCGTCGGATCACCGTCCACTTCCACCGGCAGATGAGAAAGAAGGAAGCGCAATTCCTCTTCTGAGGGAAAATATTGCAAGTTGGTGACCCGCTCATGATAATCGGCCACTTCCGCTACGGAACGGTTGATTTCCGCTTCTTCAGGATCATAGGGTGCATACCCAAATTTAATGCGGACGTAGTCAGCCAGGATAACGGAAATTGATGCGGCTGTTCCTCCCGCACCACGGATCGGGCCCGCATAACGAACAGCAAAATATTCTTTCCCATCCTTACGCTTCTTTAATTTCAGGCCGATAAAGCCTTCTAAAGGTGCAGAAACGATGCCCAACGTTAAATAAGCAAAACCAACCCGAATGCCCATCTCTAATGCTTCCAGCGAGTTGCGAAAAGAACACCATTTCTGCTGGGCAACTTCTTCCGCGATGACAAAACCAACGCGCCAGTCTAAACGCCCGAATTCCTTTTCCAGTTCCATGATCCGGACGGTGATGCCCGAGGTAGCAACCTGAGGAGCAAGCACGGAAATCAGACCGACAACGCGCTCGGCCATATTCTCAGCAAGAGGAATAGGAACTGTAGGTTCAGGATCAAGATTTAGGGCGCGGGCTTCCGCAGCTTTGGTATAACAACACTTAATCTCAGCCTGAATCGTCTGAAAGTACTGTTCCATCGCCGGGGAAGCGGGTATAGTAAAGGTCATTTTGGTATTATTTTTGGATCATTTTTGGTAATCATTCTCGCCCAAACCTCAATATTTTAACTTCTCGCGTGCGGAGATTGACCAGAGGGACACGAGCCGGTTCCGGATCATGTCCCAGCTTGACCTGGTAACTGGTCTTGCCCTGCCAGCAGCTGCAACTGATCATCGTCACACCTTTATAATTAGCAACATGGGAATAATGGATATGGCCAGTGACGAGCAGATCTGGTACTTTGGTGATAAGCAGGGGATCCTCCGCATAACCGGGATAGTAGGCCGTTGATTTGAATGAAGGTGCTAAATGTCGCCTCTTCAGGAGAAATTTCATGATCAGGTCAGCCCGATGATAGCCGCCTTGCGCCCGGATGGCATCAACATTAGCTACAAAATAATCAAAGCTGTAGCCATGATACAGCAGCACGTCTAACCCGGAAAATTGTTCAGTAGCGCCGATGGTGACGAACGAAGGATTAGGTACGAGGTGAACATTCGGTAACCCTGCGAGTTCCGGCGCATACTCCAGATAAAGCGCTGGTTGTGGCTCCGCTAATTGCACAACGTCATGATTGCCGGGACAGATAATGATTTGTTTATCGAGAGGTATCTGAGTGAGAAGACGGGTAAATTCAGCATATTGTTGAAAGATGTCAGTGATGGCCAGTTCTTTTTCCTGGGAAGGATAAACCCCGACACCGTCCACCAAATCACCGGCAATGAAAATGTATTTGACGCGAGCAGCGATTTCCCGCTGCTGTTCATTACCCGCTAGCCCTTTAATCCACTGCAGGAAACGCTGGAATTCCTCGTGCAGGAACAAAGTAGAGCCGACATGGATGTCAGAAAGAAAGATGGCATAATCATCAACGGGAACTTTTTTTATTTCCCGGGCTGGAATTTCCGGCCAGATTATAGCATCGGCAAAGATGAATTTATCCGTGACCGTTCCGACAATGCCTAAGACCTCATCAACGACAATTTCTTTGGCAACAGCAAACAATTCCCGGTTCTGTTTGGGAATAAGGACTTTTGCTGACCCGGTGGGATCTTCGACCGTGAGAAGAATGTTTCCGCTTTTGGTTATGGTAACCTCGCTGATCATGGCGATGAACGCGCTGGATTCCCTTCCCCCTTCGCCTTTTTCTGCCCGAGCTTTTTGCAGCAGACGGGCTAACGGCAGGATATTTTGCAGCTCAGAACGATGGCGCAGCAGATTGCTAAGGAAGCGATAGCGTGACAAGAATAAAGAGGTAAAATCTTTCACTTCAAATTGCTTGACCGTGGCGGTGGGAAAGGTGATGATAATGGGAGAAAAAGATGGAGCAACAATACCGGTTATTGTTGTACTGGTTATTGCTGTACCGGTTATTGTGGGTAAGAGAGCAGGGATTTCGACAGGAGTTTCTGATTTCTGGCTTTCAGGAAATTTAGTTAATTCCAGTTGTTGGTGAAGATAATCCTGGGTAAGTACCAGCAAAGTCGTATCGGTCTTAAGTTGGTCAGAAAAGGCCGGTTCAGAAAAAGGAAATGATACTGAAAGTCCACTTTCCATAAGATCCTGGCCAAGCAATAGTCCCTGATCAAACAGTTGGCTGATTAATTTTTGTTTATCCATGAGAGATTCAGGCGAGGAGAGACTTTTCTAACAGTTCTTTAAGCTTGCTGCGAACATTTTCTTCTAAATTAAGGGAGATGTCCCGAGTGCGGCCGTATCTCCCTTTAGAAATTATGCGAGCGGTGATTAGACCCAGCATGTCCAGCTCGGCGAGGATATCGGAGACCCGTCGTTGCGTCAGAACGTTCAATTTATGCTGACGGCAGAGGCGACGATAGAGATCATAAATCTCACCCGTAAAGATGTTATCTTTATTCAGGATCAGTAAAGAATAAAGAATAGCCTGTACTTGTTTAGGCTGGCTGAGAGCAGCGGTGAGCAACGTATCATGCTCAATCTTGCGTTGAGCCTCATCAAGATGTTGTAGCTGTACAATCTCGCTGCCGCTTCGTTCCGCAATTTCGCCTGCTACTCGCAGCAAATCTATTGCTTTGCGCGCATCACCATGTTCTCGGGCCGCATAGGCAGCACATTTTTCAATGACGCCTGCTTGCATCGTACCATCACGAAAAGCCTGGCTGCTGCGCTGCCGTAAAATATCCTGAATCTGAACCGCATTATACGGTGGAAACACTAATTCTTCCTCACTCAAACTGCTTTTAATCCGGGGATCAAGATTCTCAGCAAAAATTAAATTGTTAGAGATGCCGATGATGCTGAGCTGGGACTGCTTGAGTTCGGTGTTAATTCTGGTTAGATTGTATAATATTTCATCACCAATCTTGGAGGTAAGTTGATCAATCTCATCGAGAACCAGAAGGACGAGATGCTTCTGCTGATCGAGGAGGGTATAAAAAAGATGATAGACCTGATCGGTGGGTAGGCCAGTGACTGGAACTTCTTTTCCATATTCTTTGATTAGTTGAGCAACGAGACGATATTCGGTATCAGCAACGCGACGAAGCTTACAGTTGATGTAGATACAACGGAGGGGAATATTCTTTTGCTCAGCTAGAGAAGTTATAGAATGAATAATATGTTTAGTAGAAAGAGTTTTGCCTGTTCCGGGCTTACCATAAATAAAGAGATTAGAGGGTTTTTCCTGCCGTAAAGCAGGAGCAAGAATATTAGCAATTTCCTGTAACTGCTCTTCTCGGTATGGAACTTGTTCAGGAAGATAAGTCGCGGATAATGGAACTTTGCTAAGAAATAGAGATTTCTGGGTAAGATATTGTTTAAAGAAATGATCTATTTCCATCATATCCCCCATT
This sequence comes from Nanobdellota archaeon, assembly GCA_038046425.1. GTDB lineage: Archaea > Nanobdellota > Nanobdellia > Woesearchaeales > GW2011-AR9 > JAHFRS01. Next base: position 10,722 of record JBBSWG010000014.1, on the reverse strand, counting down.
TAAGCGTAAATATTCTTATTTCTCAACGTACCCCTACCCCTTGATTTCGCCTGGAAAAAAGAGGTATTGATGTAGAAAAAGAGTAAGAGATGAGGTTATATATATTCTTTACCTTTTTTCAATTTAAATGAAACATAAGAAATAATGAATAATAAAATAACGATAAAATAACAAAATAATAAAATAACTACATAATTAATTAACGTTAAACTAACATTAAATAAACAATAAAATAATTAATAATTAAGATTAAATATATTATTTATCTATATAGATAATATATAATACTATAATCGCTGTTGAAAATAATTTTAATCCTATTTTAATTATAATTTAATAATAATTTTTAATAATATGTTTATTAACTAAAAAATATATATCTTAATAATTATATTAAAACTATTGAAAATAATAAAAATAATGTAAGTGTAACGTTTTCTATTATTATATTTATAATTTCCATAGGAAATTAAGGGGTCACTCTACTTTACACTATAAACTTTATTTTATATTAAATCATTAACTATTTATTTTCTATACACACAAAAATGTGTTTGAAAAAGTAATTTAAAACTATCAGAAACGTTTAAATAGGCAGGCCCACTTCTAGCTTCATGGTTCTTGAAGCGCTATTTAATCCATTTAAAGTGAAAAAGAAGCCCTGGGAGATGTTTATTGCCGGTGCGATCTACACTTTAGTCGGGCTTATTCTCTCCTATTTTGTGTTTAAAGAGGTAGCAGGTATTCTTATGGTTTTTCTTATAGTTATGGCGGTACTACCTTTATTTTATATTACTATCCAGAATGAGGAAAAGCTTGATCTGCGCTACACGAAAGAATCACGATTACTGAAAGAACATGGTAAAGTGTTAAGCTACTTGCTTTTCCTCTTCTTTGGGATAACCATCACTTTTGCACTTGTTTATATCTTCTTCCCTTCCACCATTGTTTCCAGCGTGTTTAACCTACAAGAGCGGGCTATTCTCAATGTTAATGATAACATTCGTGGCATGCTAACTGGGGGGATTACTCGCTTTGATGTTTTTGTCCGTATTCTCGTCAATAACATTAAAGTTTTGTTCTTCTGCCTGATTTTTAGCCTATTGTATGGCACTGGTGCTATTTTCATCCTCACTTGGAATGCTTCGGTCATCGCCACGGCCATCGGCGCGGTGGTCAAGAAAGAAATTGCTCAAACTGCAGCGGCAGCAGGACTCATAAACTTCGCTTCCTATTTTAATGCCACTGCTTTTGGCTTTTTTCGTTACATGACCCACGGTGTCTTTGAAATTGCCGCCTATTTTGTGATGGGGCTGGCCGGCGGGATTGTCTCCATCGCCGTGATTAAACATAACCTTAACAAAGACCAATTACTCATTGATGTGCTGGATCTAGTGTTTATCAGTCTGGGATTACTGGTAGTGGCAGCAATTACAGAAGTGTATATTACGCCGTTGTTGTTTACCTAAAATTTTTCCACAGAAAAACATTCCGTTACCTGCACTTTTGCGTTTTAGGTATAAATGGCAAAAGTGCAGGCTCGAAACTTTTGCCTAGATTAGATAAAAATGCAAAAGTTTCAGTTACAATTTCAACCATAATTACAATACTTTCACCCTCCCCGGCAAATTCTGAAATAGTAAACCCTCCCGTTGCATCTTCTCGATGAGCAGTTCCGTCTGCCCTTCTGGAAACAATTCCAACAGCTCTTCCACAGCCATCCCGATGCCTTGATCTCTCTCTCTAACTGTTTTAATAACCAATTCTTCAACGCACCCTTCAGCTTTCAGCTCTTCTTTTTGCTCTTCAGTCCCTAATTCCGATTCTATGAGTTCTTGTTCAATCTTTGGTTCTTCCTGAGACTCCTGCTGCTTCCGCTGAGCTAATTCCAGCTGGCGCACTTTCAGCCAGAGCGAAGGTATCTTTTTCACTATTTCAGGCGAGAGGTAGCGTTCCCCATTATAAACCCGCACTCGCCCCATTACCGCGATAACTTCTCCCAGCTGTAACGCCCGTACCCGTGAAGTCGGCTCAAATGAACGCAACACCAGCTGAGCCGTCCCATCATCAAGAATAAGGTTAGTAATATTTCCCACTTCTTCCTTGCCAATGATGGTGGCAAAGATATTACACCTAACTACTTTCCGCTGGCTGGAAGTAAAGAGATAACTCGGTTCATCTTCTCCCGGGAAGTATTCGCTTTCCTGGGCGTCCCGTAAAGTAATCTTTTCGGAAATCATGGTCTCACTCATGTTCACGGAATCTTCTCTTCCATATCATTCTCTATAATTTCTGTACAAAGCCGCGCTTAGGTTCAAAGATGTCCCCAGAACGGCGCAGCTTTTCTAAAATGTCCGTCACTTCACCCTCTTTGACGTTTTTCTCGCGAGCAGCTTCTACGATATTCTCTACCGCTACCACTTTACTGCCCGTCTGCTCTTCCAAAGCGATGATAATCTCTTTAATGATGGCAATGCTGCTGCGCTGGGAAGCGGGGACCGCACCACTCAGCCGATCAATGTCAATCTTTCCCGTCTTCACGTCTTTGGCTATCTGATTTAAGCAGTAATCAATCATCTCAATCGCTTTCTGGGCGTCGGTTCTGCTGACGGTCTTGGACAGGCGAACTTTCGCTGCCGCTTCGGATAAGCGTACCAGAGCTTCCAGTTGCCTGGCTGTGATCGGTATGGTAGATATTTCCCCTTCGGTGATGCCGGAACTGCGCATGCTGACATAATACTGCTTAAGTTCTTCAATCGCTTCATCACTCATCACCGGATGGATTTTCTGACGAACGTAAGAAAAATATTTTTTAAGCAGGTCAGAGGGGATATCAGAAGAAGCAGCTGCCGGATTTTGATGCAGCTTAAGAATGAATGAAGCCATCTCTTCATCCCGTTCCCGGCTGGGCCGGTCCATGATGGGAAAGATCAAGTCAAAGCGGTTAATCAACGTCGGTGGCAGGTCAATCTGCCGATAGATATCTTCATAAGGATCAAAGCGGCCTAGTTTGGGGTTGGCCGCAGCAATAACTGTCGTTTCACAGCGTAACGTCGCCTGAATATTAGCTTTACTGATACTTACTTGCTGCTGTTCCATCGCTTCATGCAACGCTGAGCGGTCTTCTTTTCCCATTTTGTCCATTTCGTCAATGATACCAAAGCCGCGGTTTGCTAACACTAGCGTTCCTGCTTCCAGGCTCCAGCCGCCTAAAAACTCGTCTTTGACCACGCTGGCGGTGATGCCGGCGGCAGTCGCTCCTTTTCCACTCGTAAATCGGGCGCGGGGGGCAATTTTATAGATGCGTTTAAGGAGCTGGCTCTTGGCCGCACCAGGATCGCCCACTAAAAGCAGATGCATGTCTCCTCTCGTCGTGATGCCGTCTGGACGGACCTTCCGGCAACCGCCCGCCAACTGCAGCACTAGGGCTTCCTTGATCTTGTCATGGCCGTAGATGGAAGGAGCGATGTTATGGGCCAGTCTAGAGATAACATCCGGTTGAGCCGCAATTTCTTTAATCTTCACCAATTCCTCTTCACTGATTTGGATGTCCACATCTTCTTCCTGCGTCGGCTCAACATAATTCGCTTCTATGATCAAGTCAAATTTCGTTGCTTGTCCCCCCTTCTGCAGGATTACGGGCACTTCTACTACCCAACCGTATAAACGTATCCGTGAGCCTGGACTGCAACGTCGTTCTGAGATCGGTGAGACTAAATCATCCTTCAGGAAGACATTGATGCGTTTCGGCTGGCCGCTTTCCAGCTCATCTGGCGCCTCTTCCAGGGTCAATCCCTGCCCGTCAATCAGCTCTTTGGAGATCTCTTTAAATTTTCGTTCCCGGCCACAGGAGCAGCGCGTCGGCTGGCGATAACGCTTATCTGACTGGAAGATGGTAATGATTGCCCCACAGGCCAGGCACTCAAAGCGGGAGGCAGTGACGTGCGGGCGCACATCCGACTTTTGCCGGACGATACCTTCGGTCCAGATGAATTTATTTAAGTGTTTACTGCGGATTTCGTTGATTTGCACCCGCTGAGTAAGGGGCAGGTTACGCAGGCGGACGGTAAATTTGTCAATCGTTGCCGGTAGGTCAAATTCTTTTACCGCGAGCTCTGCTGCTTTCAGCAGTTCCGTAGGCGCTTCTAGGGTCTCCTCGGCCAGTTCCGGATTGAAGCGTAGCAGTTCAGTAAAGTCAATGACGAAGAATTTTTGTCCTTTCCGGACGCCTTCCAGCAGCTGGGGGTAATAGTTCTGCTCCAAGAATTCCCGGAATATGCGGATTTGTTCTTCGACTTCCATGCCCACCCCCCTTACGAAGGGATTTAAGTGCCGCAATTCTTTTTAAAGATTTAGGTTATGGAAACACATTATGTTCACCACGGCAATTTGGCGAATATGGTGGAAGTTCCGCTCGGTCTGTTAAAGAGGAGAAAAGAGTCCTAGGGTAGTTTTTCCATCACTAATAAGAACACCTTAGCACCAGCATTTTTAAAATTATTTGTTTAATATTTCTTTGAGCCTGTATTGTTTATATGTCGAATATGTTAGTATGAACAAAAGAATTATACTGCCCAAAAACCAAACAAAGAATGCTTTTATGAGGCCGCTTGTTGATAAAATAGTGTAATTAACATCGTAGATTGGACCTTTCATTAGAAGTAAGTTGAACCCAGTATAAATTAGGAGAAAAATAGTTAAAATGAATCCTAAATAATAAGACCATTTTTTTGCTTTTATTAAACCAAAAATTTCAACTGCAAGCAGTCCAAAAAATAAAAGATAGCGAAAAAAGTATTCTTCGTAAAAGGATAATCCTAAAGCATTGAATAGTAATCCATCAATAAGAACTAGGAGTAACCATAAAGCAAGTAAACCAGCCAAAATAAAGAAAATTCCTATTTGTATTTTAAGGCTTTTTGGTTTCATATTGTTCATTGATTTTTATTTCTATCTGTTTCGTCCTTAGGGCGACAGCTTAAAATGAGGTAGACAAAAAGATACTCTTACTTCTTCAACACCTTCTTCAGCGTGTCAATCAGCTTATCGGTGGCATCATTAACTTCCTTCTCCGTCTTGGTGCCGGTACAGACGATCTTGCCGTTGCTGAACAGCAGGAAGGTGGCATTCGTTCCCTTCAACTTATGCACTAAACCGGGAAACTGTTCCGGCTCATATTCGGTATTTGGTAACTTAATTCCCAAAATGTTCAGATTTAGATCCATACCAATACTTCCTGAGGCCACAATATTCTGCACGGTGATTTCAGGTTTAATGGTAACGTGAATATTCAACTTCTTTAAGCTGCGGATGATGCTCTGGATGCTGCGATCCACATCCGCTAACGTGCGGGCGCCAGTACACACCACTTTTCCACTAGAGAAAATCAACGCGGAAGTTTTGGGATCCTTAATCCGCAACACCAACCCGGGAAATTGTTCCGGATTGTATTCGGTATTAGGTAACGTAGCCGCCATCTTCTCTAACGGCACATCTTTTTCCAAAGCGGTAGAAACGACGATATTAACAATCTTAACTTCCTTCTTATTTTCTTTTCCCATGGTGAACCCCCCTTCATTTAAAAAGCGATGATGTTGGCACTTCTGCTTATAAATATGCGAGGGGTATTTAAATATTTGCTTTAAAAACGGAACCTTGCTCCCGCCAGCCTAACCTTTTTAAATAAACGCTATACCTAGCGTGCGATGGACGTGCTCTTACTGCGCTACGGGGAATTGTTCTTAAAAGGGCGGAATATGCCGCCATTTGAACGGCAGCTGCGTCAGAACATTGAAGCGATGAGCGGAAGGAAAGTTCATTCTACGCGCGGCCGGCTGCTGATGGAATATTTTCCTGAACATCAGCAACTGCGGCTGGTGTTTGGATTGGCCTCTTATTCTCCTGCCCTGCAAGTGGAAAAGGAGATGGAAGCGATAAAAAAGGCGGCTCTGGCGCTGGTTCGTTCTCTCCCCCGTACCTTTCCGGCTACCTTTAAAGTGGAAACGACCCGTTCGGATAAGACTTTCCCATTAACTTCCCTGCAGATGAATATTCTCTTAGGAAAGCATATTGAGCAGGAAACTAATCTGCAGGCCGATTATAAAAGTCATAAAAATCAGAAGAATTCTTCATCAGCAACCAATACTGTCTTCCTGGAGATCAATCAGGTCGGGGCCTTTCTGTATACGGAGGTCATTTCCGGGCCCGGCGGGCTGCCGGTCGGCTCCAGCGGGATGGTCTCTTTACTCATGGAAAATGATGCGAGCATTTTAGCCGGGTTGCTGATGATGAAAAGGGGGTGTCGGATTGTTCCGACGTATGTTGACGCAAGCGGCACTCTAGAAAAAAAGTTAGATCTTTCACTGCTGCAGAAATTTAGTCCTCAGGCTCTGTCGTCAACCGTACTGAAAGACAAAGAGGAATTATCTGCGTTTATTGAACAGCAGGATTTAACGTTAGTCACGGGCGAAGTATTGGGCAATGAAAAAGTGTTGGAAAAGGGGGGGGAACAAGCAGATTTCGTTACCTTAAAGCCGCTGATAGCGTATACGGGGGAGGAAATTAGAGTCAGGCTAAGTCTTTTCCAGGAGTTAACTTTTTAGTAATTACAAGCGAAAGATTTATAAAAAAAGGCACCTTTAAGGAAGCAATGAGACCAGCACAGTACAGAGCTCAATACCAGCCTCAGCCTTCCGGGATTAGACAAAGAACAGGGGAGGATTTAGAATCTTATCTGGAACGTCTCCATCTCTATACTGCGGGAATGATGGGCCTATTAGAACAATATGAGAAAGAAACTACTATAGAGCGTTCTCGCCAGCTCCATCCTCTTTCTATGAAAGCAGATCAACAGCCTTCTGACGGAGTTGCTCAACAGTTTGTCAGCTTGATAACTCAACTTTATCAACAACTAACCGTGTATCAGACTACGTTTCCGCGGCTAGCTCGAAAGAGTGAAATACGAAAACGAGCCAGACAGCTTGAATCTATCCTCACTTCAGTAAAATTACCGTTTTAGTCCTTCTCGATGATGTTTTGTAGATTCCTCTTTACTAATGTGTAACTGAATATTTCGTATGTAGGCAGGATTGTTTTGTAGAATTCTGTCTCGGAGAGCGTAGGCCAAATGGTGGATTTCAGTCTCCCACCCACTTCGCATACGCTACCAACGCCTCCTGCTCCGACCTCGCTTTAATCAACGCCCTCCCATCAGCAAACAAAATGATATTCTTAAACTGTAGCAAGCCATCATCCCGCTTTACTTCATCAATCTTCTCCCAGCGTCGCTGAATTTCTTTAAGCTCCTGCGGCCGGCCTACTATTTGATATCGCCCGGTCGAACAGAATTGAACCGTCCTGATCTCTTCTTCCCCTTTCAGACCATCCAGATACTCGTACTTCCCCCAGCAGGCAGGACAGTCCAGATTTTGTTTTACCGTCAACACTTTTAATTCCGGCTTCCAGACATTTAACGAATATAATTTCATTTTTATCATCTTTATCTCCTCTAAAATTATCTTCAGGGCCAGTGTTACCTGCAGGGAAGCGACTGCTGCCGTAACCGTATTTAATACGCCGACGGTATCACAGGTTTCCCCGCTGCTGCTTTCCGAAGTCAGGAAACAACGCAGGCAGGCTCCTTCCGGAAGACTGGGAATGATGGGAAAGACGTACCCGTTCGTCTTAATGGCTGCTGCATAAATCCAGGGAATTTTCTGTTGCTGGCTATAATCATTCAGCAGAAAGCGGCTCTGCAGGTTATCGGTACAATCAAGGATAATGGTGGCCTTATCCAGCAACACGATGTTTTTGCGGTTAAGATGGATGGGGTATGCTTCCAGGGTAATAGCGGAATTAATCCTAGTCAATCGTTCCTTTCCTACGATGGCTTTGCTTCTTCCAAGATCATCCTCGGTAAACAGCACTTGCCGCTGCAGGTTGCTCTCTTCCACGATATCGCGGTCCACCAGCAGCAATTTTCCTATGCCGGCCCGGGCTAAGAGTTCAGCGGCTACTGTTCCTAGGGCGCCGATACCAACAACGGCTACAGTAGCTTGCGCTATCTTTTCCTGTCCTTCCTTACCAATCTCCGGCAGCAGCAGCTGTCGGGAATACCGTTCTTCGTCTAGTTTCTTGTTCTGTTCCATGTTCAGTAATTTCTCTGGAAGCGGGGAGAGCACCAGCCTCGCTCTCCGCTTCAGAGAGCTTAGTGCGGCACCTCCCCGTAAGGGACAACCCCCTCCGCAACCGAGGTCAACTCAGTTTGTATCGCTCGGGGTTGGTGCTCTCCCCGCTTACGCCAAATAATTATGCCTTTGTCCATCCTTTATTAACTCTCCACCACCAACACTTCTTTAATCTTACAAGCATTGCATACTTCTCCATGAGCAGGCTCACCACATTCCTGGCATTGTTGGATAGTTCCTTTTTCACTTTTTCGTTCTCTTTCTTTGAGTAGAGGAAGTATATCCAGGAAAGAGTTAATAATTCCTTGCTTTGTTCCTTTATACTTAGCTTCAAAATCATTAAGCAAGTCCTGGATTTGAGCGCGATATCCATCTCGGGCATAAGGACACTCCACAAACTGAATTTTGAAACCTTTGAGCAGCGCATACAAGCGGACTTCTTTCTCTGGGCAAAAATAAAGCGGTTTTACCCGGGGTACAAACAGTTCATGCTCTTCCACTCCCGAAATCGGGCCTAAATGAGCGGCCAGGCTGGTATTAGCTTTAAACCAGTTCATGACGATCGCCTGTGCTTCATCATCAAGGTTATGGCCAGTAATTACTTTGGTCGCTCCCAATTTTCTCGCGTGTTTGTTGATAAGGTAGCGACGCCAGACTCCACAGACATTACAGGGTTTTTTCTTCGTTCCTCGATTCACCCGGGGATAAGCTTCATCCAGAGTCTGGCCAAAGATTTCCTGGCTGCGGACAACGGTCACAGGAATGTTCCGGCCCTCACAGAATTCCTGTAGATCCTGTAAGGTGGTAGCTCGATACTCGTGGATGCCCTCATCAATCGCTAACGCAAATAGTTTATTGTTCAGGTTATTCTCCTGAAGATATTTCTGCGTGAGGTAGAGGGCTGTTAAGCTATCTTTTCCCCCGGAAGCGGCAACACCAATTACATCCTGCCGAGAGATTAAACTATACTTCTTGATGGTCTTGAACACTTTATCCTCAAAGTAGCTCAAAAAGTGGTTTTTACAGAGTTCGCCGTGCTGTAAAGTAATTACTGATCTTTCCGGACATTTGTGGCAGGCCATTTTAGGTGTTGTATTTTAAGTATTGACATCGTGCATTAGGATTCCCTTTCCTCAACAAACAAGGTCTTTTTTTTATCTCATCCCCCCGAGATCACACTTAGTAATTCAACAGTATCTTGATCATGCAGTGATTCCTTTTCCGTCAATACCTCTCCCTGGCGTACAACAATCACCGCTTCCGGATTAACCGCCAATTCTGTCAGAAGTTCCTGTACGGTTTTTCCGGAGAAAGAGATGGTTTTAGTAATATTCTCCCGTTCCATCCTTATTTGAATATCCATACGATCCCTCCTTGTCTCCTAGCGAGGCAAAGTTGACTTGTTTTTAGGGGGAAGTTTTATAAGTTTTTTGCTTAAATTGGTCGATTATGGACAATTTCCTGCTTATGTCAAAAAATGAAGAACTGGAGCGATTCAGCCAGCAGTTAGGCTTTTCCCGTACCCTCTTTCTGGATAAAGATTTTACGATCATTACCAGCAACAGCGCCAAAGAAGCCTTAAAACTGATCCAGCAGGGCAAGAGCAAGAAACTGCTGACGATCTATCGTCCTCCTTCCGAAGAATTGCTGCGCTATGTGCTGGAAAAGACTCCGGCAGACCTGGTTCTGGGCACGGAACACATCAATCCCCACGACCACTTACATTATCCTCGTGCTGGGCTTGATCAAGTGCTCTGTAAAATTGCCGCCGAGCGCGGGAAAGTTGTTGCTTTTTCCTGCAGCGAAATTCTTAATGCTGTAAATCAACCGCAACTACTGCGTCGAATGATGTTTAACCTTACTTTGTGCCAGAAATATAAAGTAAAGATGCTGTTCAGCACCTTTGCCCGGGATAAATGGGAGATGCGTTCCGCCCATGATCTGCTGGCCCTGTGGCGCGTCCTGGGTGGGAAAGGTAAACATGATTTAATGTTATGATGGTAAAGCTAATGCTATAATCCCAAAGCTGATGCTATGATCCCTAAAGCGATAATCCTAGCCCTCGCTGTAAACTGCTCTCCCTCTTCTTCCTCCCCTCCTTCCGAACCGACGTATCCCGACATGTGTACCGATTATTATGCTCAGCTGCAGAAAGAAGGCAACCTTCTTAGCCGGGAAGGGCGCAACTGGTGTCAAGAACTCTGTGAAACAAACCCGGTACAGGATCGCTATGAATGTGCCACCATGTACTGCTGCCTGAAGATTAAAGATTGTAATGAAGGGTATTGGGATAAACCGGAATATGTTGATTGCTTAGCTTTATTTGGTGAAAGACCGTATCGGTTGTGACGGAAAGTTTTTTAGATCATCCCGCCGGCCTGTGGACGAAAGCAATGCTATGCTCATAATCTTTATATACGGGGAGGCTGGCTAGGGCCTTTATTGCCATGAAACTCAAAGAAAAAATCCAGGAGATCTATGAGCAGAAGTATAAAGTCCTGCTGTTCTTTTCCTTAGCTTTAGTTGCTTTAGCCTT
>JBBSWG010000013.1:22952-26668 GCA_038046425.1 Nanobdellota archaeon | reverse complement strand
TTAGCAATAGATTTAGCCGCTATTCCAGGAAGGAAGTTGGGCCCGATCAATCTTACTGCCCAAGAAAATCCCCAGCGCTTGATGACGATTTGGCATTGCCTACATTTACCGTGGGGAGAAGTCAATGGCTCCCCGGAAACAGCGTCCAGCGCGGAATTAGTCTATGCGAAGGTTCGGAGGCGATTTGAAAATGAGCGGGGACGAAGGACGAGTATGGTAAGGGTCTCAAAGGATTAAATAAGGAGTAAGTGAGGGTAAGTGGAGGTAAAGTTCGATAGGTTTAAATTAGCGCTTCCTTTCTGCGCTAGGATGTCATCGCGGTCACTCTTCACTGAACATTCCATCACTCTGAACCTGGAACTTCCAGTTAAAGATGTCCATAAGCAGATGGAAGTGTTCTATAATCCGGTGATGGCCTCTAATCGCAATATCGCCATTCTCCTGCTCAATTCCCTTCCCCACCAAAAGATGAACCTTGCTGATCCTTTAGCGGCCAGTGGCATCCGCAGCCTGCGCTTCCTTAAGGAATTAAAGAAAGAGAAGATCAACCATTTGTGGGTGAACGATGTTAAAGGTAATTTCGTCAGGGTATTTAAAGAGAATGCAAAGAAAAATAATATTTTTATGCGGCCGATCACTATCGGTAATGAAGATGCTTCTTTGTTTCTGTTGAATAGGGTTAACGACCGGCAAAAACCAAAGGATTCCTGCGGTTATTTTGACTATATCGAAATTGACCCTTTTGGCTCGCCGAACAGTTACCTCGATGCGGCTATTGCCCGAATAGCGGGAGATGGAATCATCGCCGTTACAGCTACGGATACTGCCGCCCTATCGGGTACGTATGAGAAGGTCACCAGAAGAAAATACTGGGCCCGGCCTTTGCGGAATTATCTGATGCACGAGCTGGGCATACGTATTTTAATCAGGAAAATCCAGCTGCAGGCAGTAGCATTTGATAAAGCTTTAATCCCGCTGCTTTCCTACAGCAAGGATCATTATTATCGTCTTTACCTGCAGTCGCAGAAAGGGAAGAGTAGATGTGATGAAGTGCTCCGAAAGCACCAGTATTTCCTTTTTTGCCATGCTTGCCTGAATTTTAAGACTTCTCGGTTCAACCGGGAAGGTTGTCGTTGTGGGCGAGAATTTGATTTCGCCGGGCCGTTATGGATCGGCTCACTGGGGGATAAAAAGCTGCTGGCCACGATGGCTAACAATAACCGCAAAAATAATCTTTTTCCGGAAGAGCAGAAATTAATGGATTTGCTTGCGGCGGAAGCGAAAATTGACCAGGTGGGCTTTTATGATTTGCAGGTGTTGGCCAGGAAATATAAGTGTGATGCACCAAAGATAGAAGGGGTATTGAGGAAAGTAAAAGGGGTAAGGACACACTTTTCGGGGACGGGGGTTAAGACCGAAAGAAGTAAAGAGGATCTACGGAAGGTGATGAACCATTAACCACGATACTCTTTCCGCGCTCCGGAACCTGGGACGAGAGATCCGGAGGGAAGGCTATTCTTTTCAGAGATTGTACGATAGTGCTACCCTCTTCTGGCGCAGCGTGATGGGAGAAGAACTCTATTTTGAAGAGCGGCATGTTCGTCTAGTGCAAAAGAAAAGATTGTTCAACCTTCTTATGGATACAAAAGTTAATTATCTTGAACAAAAAATGGTCTATCCTCTGCTGCCCAAGGCCCTGCGGGAACGGTATTCCCTTGATGATCTCGTCACGCGTTACGTCCAGAACATAGAGTTTGATATTATGGAGAAGAGATTAAGAAAGGTTATTGGGTTGTATCTCCCTTCTACCGACACCTGTTATGTAGCGGCGGACCTGAGCAGGGTTAATCAGGCCAATACTGCTCTCCATGAATTGACTCATCGGGCGGTCACTCAGGGAAAACGCCAGCAACAACCGCGCCTCCATTTTGATTCCGACGACGAAGAAGATTTTTGCCGGGATGTTGAGGTTCTCTTTGATAGTGTTGTATTTTATGGAGAGACGAGAGGAATGCAAAAAGAAATACGGTACCTACAGAAGGCCTATGCCCGGATTGTTCACTCGCCTCCCCGCCGGGGATTTCTCTCTGAACGAGTAGAATTCTATAAAGAACTCCTGACGGGGAATAGGCTGTTACGAGGATAGCAGAGAGGATAAAGACAATAAAAGCGATAAAAACTGATAAAGAAGACAAAAAAAGATAAAAATGAAGTCACAACCGCAACTTACCCTTAAACAATATCGTATCCTTCGTCAGAAAGGCACTGAGCCCCCTTTTTCTGGTAAACTCCTCTACAACAAGGAAAAGGGTGTCTATTGCTGTGCTCGTTGTGGTCGTAAATTATTCTCCTCTGACATGAAATTTGACTCCGGCACCGGCTGGCCTAGCTTTTATGATGTGAATAAAGGAGCGATAGAGTTAAAAGATGATTCCAGCTTAGGAATGAAGCGGACGGAAGTTGTTTGCCAGAACTGTGGTGGGCATTTAGGGCATCGGTTTAATGACGGGCCCCCGCCGACAGGAAAAAGGTATTGTATTAATTCTGCCTCCCTCGTATTTGCTCAAAAAACATAAGAAAGCTTATATTGTTACTCTCCCGGAAAGGGCTACTTTCCTTGAATAGGACTACTTTCCCCGAATAGAACCATACCATGTCACGATTTACGGTACTCACCATCGCTGCTCTCATTGGAGGCTGTGCCCATATTCCACCGCCCTCGGTGCATTATCGCTACGCCAGCTTGGGCGATTATCTTCAGCAGGGGTATTCCCCGCCAGAAGTAGAACGATTCAAATTTTTTACCTGGGAAACTCCGCCCCAGAGCATTCAGTTGGCGGATAAAGTGATTACTTTTGTTGGCGATTCTGAAGGACCCGGGTATTGTTTACGCCGGGCAACGCTACTTACCAAGGAAGGTCATCTGGAAGAAGATACTTTCTGTTCATTAAATGGTCTTTCTCGTTTAACCGGTTATAGTTGGGGGATTATTGCGCCCAACGGGAAAGTTCTGCGCTATGAAACCGAGATGAGATCTGATAATGCTGTACCTTTTAGTGGCCAGGCCTGGGAAGAGTTAGAGCAACAGTTTAATCAATTAAAAGCTCAATTTTTACGGGCGACGGATAAAGTTCCCGGGTATACGGAAGCGGTCAGGAAAGTAAGCGGAATTTAGCTTTTTAAAGTGGAAGAAAGCCAAAGAATATAAGTCCATGTACAATCGCCCGGAGTTATATGGGACGCAGCACTGAATTATTTTTTTTAAACTCTCTTGTACCTTCCTACTAATTCTATCTTAGCGAGAATACGTCCTTCCATCGCCTTTTCCACCTCCGCTTTCGTAACTCCCGCCGGCAAATTCAACAGCGTATCCAACGCATACAACTTAAAGAAATAACGGTGCTCCCGATCCGGAGGACAAGGGCCGCCATAGGCGTTCTTCCCTCCGGTATTTTTCCCTTGGATACCTGAAGGAACTTGCCCCTCTATAAATTCTTTCGTTGCCGACGGAATATTGAACACAACCCAATGGTCCCATACTTGGATACCGTACTTATCTTTGACCAATTGGGGAATATCCGGATCATCCATAATCAGAACCATACTCTTTGCTGTAGAGGGAATATCTTCAATCTTCAATGGCGGATTTACATTAGCGCCATCACAGGTATATCTGCTCGGTATTTTACCGTTATGCTCAAACGCGGGACTGGTTA
>JBBSWG010000013.1:0-22852 GCA_038046425.1 Nanobdellota archaeon | reverse complement strand
GGACGCGGCAACTGAGAAGGAATAGTATAAGTAACACCGGAATCGCATATCGTAATTGACCTTTCCATTTTAAAAAATCCTCTTGGATCATGGGGACGAGTGACGGTTTGGCAGTGCTTTACGGAACTTTGCGGATACGCGAAGTTCCGAAAAGTATATAAATTCTTCCTCGTTTTCGACAGCCATGACTGCTGCCGGTGAACCAATTACTGCTCCCCTTACTGCTGCTATTACTACTCCTTTTACGGCGTTGGATGAATTATTTCAGGAATTACAGCAAGCAGCGATCCGGCCCCAGGCCGTACAGCGGGAAGATGGCACGATCCGCCTGTTATATGCTGACAGCAGAATTGATGAAGGCAAACTAGACCCTTTATTAAAGAGATATGCGCCGGAAGTCTGCACTTCCTATGCCTTTCCGGAACGCCGGCGGCTTTCTCATTATGGTTTTACGCCAGAACAAGTAAGGAAAAATGGGAATGGTGATATCGAGGAACGCGTGGACGTGATTACGATTCAGTTAAGGGAATACGAGTAAAGTAAGTTTGTTCTACACCCCATCTTATTCCTAGGCATTTCACCCCAACGCCAGATCCATCTTAGCCACTTCCGCTGACTGCACGCCTGAAATCTGCTGCATCTTCTCGGCAATCGCTTCAAAATTAGTGTCATCGACGGTATACATCGCCAGCACCAGCACGGCCTTCAAGCCAAAGGCGATCGGCTCTTCTTTCACCTGCATTTGGCCGATGGCGCCGTTCTTCTGAGCAATTTCCTGGGCTTTTTTCTTGATCGGCTCTAAATCTATCTCTGGTGATTCCGGCATCAATTTAAACGTAATGATTGCCCGGGCCATTTAATTCTCCATTGAAATCTTTTTTTGATTTTTCCTTTAATTTGGTCCAGAAAAGCCACAGCTTGGGCATTGGTACTTAATAGCATTGCTGCGACAGCCAGCACAGCGCACAATTTCATAGCTGCTGCAGCCGGGACAGGAAAAACTCACGTTCCCTTTATCATTGACGATGCGCTTCTTGCAGGACAGGCAAGTCTTGTCGGTCATAGTAAAAATGATGAACAAGGGGCTGGTTTATAAAGGTTTGGTGGGGGAAAAATGCAGCGGGGATCAATACCTTCCCCCCAGATACACTTCTTTGATTTTTTTATGTTTCAAAATATCTTTCCCCCCGGTCAGCACGACTTCACCCTGCTCCAGCAGATAGGTTCGGTCCGCAATGTCAATAGCTTTCCTGGCATTCTGCTCGACAATCAGCAGGGAAAGGCCTTCCTGATCTCGCAATTCGACGAGCTTGGCAAATAATTCCAGCTGTAATTTCGGGCTTAAGCCTAAAGAAGGCTCGTCCAGCAGCAACAGCTGAGAATTCTGCATCAAGGCCCTACCTACAGCTAGCATCTGCTGCTGCCCGCCGCTTAAGGAGAAGGCGAAAGCGGAAGACTTTTCTTTGAGGATAGGGAATAAGGAAAAGACCCGCTGCAGTCTTTTTTGCCCGAATTCTTTATCTTTAACTTTTTGAGTTCTCGCCAATTTATCTTTAACGACCTCTCCCCCCAATTCCAGGTTTTCCTGCACGGTCAGATCCATAAAATTGATCTTTCCCTGGGGAACGTAACTGAGGCCGCGCTGTAACAGTTGATGGGTCTTCAGTGTCGTGATGTTTTTTCCCTGGAAAACAATATCACCAGCGGTCACCGTGGCCAGGGCAAAAATTGCTTTCAGGACGGTACTTTTCCCCGTGCCATTGGGACCAATCAGAGCGACGATTTCCTGAGGCTGAACGTTGAGCGTAACGCCTGATAACACTTCCAGTTCGCCGTAGCCGGCACGAAGGGAGTGGAGGGAGAGCATGGTGATCATTCGTTTTAGCTGAAATCTCCTTTACGATATATAGTGCAGGACCCAATTATTTGATTATTTTACCTGCACTATATTCCGAAAGACACAACTATTTTGATCACTTATTTGTGTCTTTCGCTATAGGTTGTTCAAAACCTCTTCAAAAAATCCTCCTCTTTCTCTAAAATCAATCTTGTTTCTTCTTTTGTTAATACTAACTTCATTCCAGCTACTATCTCTAACTCCTTCCGCACTCGTTCCGGTATCACAATTTGCCCCCGGGAAGAGACAGTAATGGTTTCGATCATGGCTGGCATTGTAGTCGGATTAATTTTACTAATAAGATTAAACTTAGTTATAAAGCTTTTGGTGGGGGGGAAAGACGCTCTTCCAGGAAAAGATTTTTAAGGAGAGGCGTTGTTCAGGTATTGTTCAGGAAAAATGGCAGTAATTACGGTTGCAATCAACGGTTTTGGCCGCATCGGCCGGATGGTCTATCGGGCGGGCTATCAGGACAAGCAGCTTAACATTGTTGCGGTCAACGATTTAACTGATACCAAGACTTTAGCTCACTTGCTCAAGTATGATTCGGTACACGGAACCTTTCCTGAAGAGATAAGTTACACTAAGGATTCTTTGATTGTGGGCAAGAAACGGATCAAGGTCCTGGCGGAGAGGGATCCAGGCAGGCTGCCCTGGAAACAGTTGAAAGTTGATGTAGTGGTGGAAAGCACTGGTTTCTTCCTGACCAGGGAATTAGCGAGCTTACATCTGAAAGCGGGAGCGCGGAAAGTCCTGTTGAGTGCCGATGCCAAAAGTTCTGATATCAAGACCCTAATCAATGGCGTGAATGAAAAAAATTATGATAAAGTAAAAGATCAGATTGTGTCCAATGCCTCCTGTACTTCTAACTGCACCGCTCCTTTAGTGAAGGTTCTCAATGATGCCCTGGCTGTTGAGAATGCTCTCTTTACTACTACTCATGCTTATACCGCTTCCCAGAAGCTGCAGGACGCTCCTGACAAGAATTTGCGGACCGCTCGGGCAGCTGCGGTTAACATTATTCCTCATTCCAGCGGCGCGGCTACGGCTGTTCCTCTTACTATACCCGCAATGCAAGGGCGGTTTGATGGTTTAGCTTTACGTGTTCCGGTGATTGATGGCTCGATTACCGTGCTTACCGCCTGGGTGAAGAAGAAAACAACGGTGGGAGAAGTAAATTTATCGTTTAAGCGAGCTTCTGAGAGTCAGCTTAAAGGCCTTCTCGAATACAGCACCAAGCCGTTAGTCAGTTCTGACATTATCGGGAATCAACATTCCTGTATCTTTGACAGTGAATTTACTAAGGTCAGCGGACAGCTCGTTCAGGTCTTAGGCTGGTATGACAATGAATGGGGATATAGCTGCCGGATGGTGGATATGATTAAGCTGATTGGGGCGGATTTGGGAGCGGTGGTGGAGGAAGAGAAAGTGAAAGTGAAGGGAAAAGGGAAGAAAACGGGAAGGTGAAGAAACGATCAGTAAATGATTTTATAATCCCTTCAACAAGGTTAATTCTCATGACCCTCTATACTGGTTGCATCTACACTAACAGCCATCGCGGCAGCAGAATTTCTGTGGTAAGCCCGTCTCCACCATGGAATGGGGCCCCGCAAGGGAATGGAACTGTTCCTTTCCCTAAAATCAGTCCAGATTTATTTGACCAATGCTGGATGGAACTCTCGCCGCCTCCCGATTTAGTAGCAGAATATTATCACCATAATCTTCCCTGGGAAAAATTCCGTAAAGATGCCATCGTCGGATTCTGGTGGAGGAAGGCCTCCGACAAGAGCCAAATCTGGAAGTGGTGGTGCAGTAAGGTACACACCTGGTGAAGTATTATGGAAAATAATAATACCTCACCTTTCTAAGTTAAATTTAAAAAGAATCTTCTTAGAGCAGGAGTTTATGGCCCTCCGCAAAATCCTGGTAGCTACTTTAGGACACGTTGATCACGGCAAAACCAGCCTGCTGGATAAAATTAGGCGTAGCGCTGTGGCCAAAGGGGAAGCCGGCGGCATCACTCAGGCCATCGGGGTCTCGATCATTCCTATCGACACCGTAAAAAAGATTTGCGGAAAACTGCTGGAAGTGATGAAAAGGAAACTCTCCGTACCCGGCCTTTTGTTCATCGATACTCCTGGACATGCCGCCTTTACCTCGCTGCGGAAGCGCGGTGGCAGCCTCGCCGATATTGCTATCCTCGTGGTGGACATCAATGAAGGTTTTAAGCCGCAGACTATCGAATCCATTGAAATCCTGAAAGCCAATAGGGTTCCATTTATCGTTGCTGCTAATAAAATTGACCTGATCAGCGGCTGGCATTATGATGAAAAGAAATTCCTGTTGGAGAATATTCAGGCTCTCGATTATGCCATTCAAGGCCTGTTCGAAGGGAAACTGTATAATCTGGCCAATAAATTTACCGAGCTCGGTTTCCCGGCTGAACGCTTTGACCGCCTGGAAGATTACACTAAACAGTTAGCGATCATTCCCGTTTCGGCGTTGACCGGGCAGGGAATACCGGAACTGTTGATGGTCCTTACGGGTTTAGCCCAACGATTTCTGGAGAAAGAGCTGCAGATTGAAGAGAGCGGTCCGGCAAAAGGAACGATTCTGGAAGTGAAAGAGGAAAAGGGGCTGGGAACGACGATTGATGTCATCATCTACAATGGAAAGCTGAAAGTGAATGATCTGGTGGTAATCGGCGGTATTCCGGCACCACTTATGGTTAAGGTTCGTGCGCTGCTGGAACCAGCTGAGTTAGCGGAAATGCGCGATAAGAAAAGCAAGTTCAAGCAGGTAAAAGAAGTAACGGCAGCTACTGGCGTGAAGATTGTCGCCCCCGGTTTAGAGACGGCGATAGCGGGCATGCCCTTACGCGGCTGTTCCAGCCAGGCCGAGAATATAAAAGAGAAAATAGAAAATAGGATAGAAGAACTGAAAAGCGAAGTTCAGCAGGAGGTGGAAGAAGTCATCGTTGAAGAGAGTGGTGTGGAAGGCGTCCTGATCAAAGCAGATACTATTGGTGGTTTAGAGGCTTTACAACATTTACTGCGAGAAAAGAATATTCCGGTTTCTTCCTCCTCACTAGGCAACATCACCAAAAAAGACCTGTCCTCGTTAGAAACAATGAGAGGGAAAAATGAATTTTTAGGCGTGTTATTGGGCTTTAATGTCGAGGTGGCGGAAGAGGTCGAGGAACTGCGGAAAGCCAAGAATCTTAGAGTTATAACGGACAACGTTATCTACCGCCTGCTGGAAGAGTATGAGAAGTACCAGGAAAGCCTGAAGAAGGAGATCGAGCTGCGGGAATTATCGAGCCTGGTCCGTCCGGCAAAGATTCTGCTGCTGAAAGGTTACATCTTCCGGCAGAGCCATCCCGCCATTATCGGTGTGGAAATTGAAGCGGGAAGAGTGAAAGCGGGCGATCCGCTGATGACGGCAGAGGGAAAAAAGCTTACCGCCGTGAAAAGCCTGCAGGAGGGGCAGGAGACGGTAACGATCGCGGAGCAGGGAAAGCAGCTGGCCTTAGCGATGGAGGGCGTAACGATAGGCCGGCAGGTGAATGAAGGTGAGGTACTCTATACCGATATTCCGGAAGAGCATTTCAAGAAGCTGAAAGGGCTGAAGAAATATCTGACGGCGAAAGAGGTGGACGTGCTTAAAGAGATCATGGCGATCAAGCGCCGGGAGAATACGGTGTGGGGAGTGGGGTGAGTATGGGGGAGAAAAAAAAGTTTACCAGGAAGAAACTTGTCGAATTGATTAGGATGGAAGCCTGGGGAGAATAAGGAGATTAATGAAATTAATGAGATTAATAAGTAAAGAATAGCAGTCTACCTTTTAGTCATACGCCTTTGATCTCTTGTCCACATCGGCAATGAGAATAGTATTCTGTTCGTAGAAAACAACATATTGTATTCTATAATCTCCCACTCGCACCCGAAAGACTTTTTCTTTCTTACCCACCACTCTTTTTAGATCATGTGGAAACGGCTCTACCGCCAATGATTCAATCTTCTTTATTAACCGTTGATATAATTCACTCTCACACTTTCGTAGAAACCGCTTTGCAGGATTACCCAGTTCGATGTGCAGCATGGTGGTTCATTTCCCGTTTAAACTCTTCTAAAGAAGTGGTTTTACCTTCTTTAAATTCTTGTAGACTTTCCTCCAGGCGTTCTTCCTCCCCAGGCGTTAGAATGGTATCTATATCGACCATATGCCCTTTAATATAGTCTAAATCCAACTTAATTACTTTCAATTCTTCTAGAATCTGTTGTGTTTCAGTGCTCATGGAAAGCTAAAATACTCCTTTCTTTATATATTTAACGCTGGAAAAAAGTTCGAGGCGAGATAGTAGCAACTCAATACTTCTCCAACTCTCTCTCCGCCTTCCTGATCTTCCCTTTCGTCGCGGCAATCTCCCGCTCAATCTTTTCCAATATCCGCGGCAGGTTCTGCAGGCTTTTCTTGTTCACTCTTTTCTTCTCATAGATGATGGAGAAAGCAAGCTTTCCCAGGTCATCATCCGCATCAACATCATAGTAAAGGTTAGGATACATCTGCTTCAGCTGCGGTACGAGCTGCCGCAGAAGATGATACCCGACGCCGCTGACCAGTTCCCGAAAGCGCACCTCCACTGCCGGCTGTACTGCTGACTGATAGCTCGAACATTCGAGCTGCCGCCGGCGGTATTTTCCCTGCAACATACACATAAACAACGGCTGCCCATTAAGGTAGACGCGATAATCTTCCTTCCCGACCTTCAGCTCTGGGCCCAGGCATTCCTTCACCAGTTGCCAGGCTTCCATGCGGTTAAATTCACGTTGCGTTACCTGTTCCAGCTCTTCCACGGCTTCCGGAAAGGCGTGGTGAGCTGTCCCGAGAGGAAGAAACACTGACCGACGATAGGCCCGTTCGTAAGCCGTACGATCAAAGTCAAAAGAAGTCGTTCCCACTGGAAGATCTTCAATGACGCAGGAAATAACGCCGCCAAAAAAATGGTTTACAATTTCCAAATCAGAGCTCCAGAGGCCGTAGCCGTTATCCAGCGGCTCCAGGGAGAAAGATCTCAGCGGCAGTTCCAACACTTTTTCTTTTTCCACGAGAACCAAAGGCTTCGCTTTGCAGCAACTGCTATTATACAGTTCCAGCGGCCCGCCTTGAAAGAGAACAGCATAGTCCTCCCCGGCATAGACTTTGTGGGGATAAGAGGCAGTAGATCTCTCTCGGGCAACCATTTCTCAGCAAGCATATACTGTATATAAATAGTTTGTGGTGGTGGAGAGGTAGGTATTCTTTGAGTGTCTGTTATCCCGAAACTATTTTAAACCAGGGCCCTGGTAAGCCCTCCATGCAGCACCTCACCCCCTTAAACAGCAAAGAAATAAAGAACCTGCGGGAAGGCCTTCAGCAACAATTTGACTATGCTCTGGAAGAGGATTATGCTTATCTCCAAAATGAAAAGAACAGAATTTTCCTCATCAACAAGGACCTCACTAAAATCAAGCTGGAGAATCTATATATCGACAAGATCGGCCTTTATTTTGCGGAAGTGTATAATCATCAGGTGCGGCTGAGCAAGGAAGGAGCACAACTGCTGGCCCGGGAAGCGGGCAAGAACAAAAAGAAATTGAGTAAGGTGGTTTCGTTGAGCGAGGAAGAGCTCAAACGCTATTTTCAAGGGGTAGACCTTAACAAAGATCTCGACCAAGAGTTGGGAGCGGAGAGCAAACTTATCTTTCTCCAGTACAATAAAGATATTCTGGGCTGTGCCCGGTATAAAGAGAAGAAAATTTTGAATTTTATGCCCAAGATCCATCGCGGGGAGGTTATTATTTAAGTTAAATCAATTTATTATTTAAGTGGAATCAATTCCTGCTTTAGCTTATCATACAATTCTGAATTTTGGCTGCGTACTTCCTGAGGAGAGATTTGCGGTTCCAGAAGGTACTCCTGAACAATTTCCGTTAACAACCGTTCGATATCTACTGCTTGAAGCCGTTCTCTAGTTTTTCCCATTGGAATGTAGTTCATCTTCCCCGGGTGAGAATCCTCAGTTCGAGAAACATGATAATAAACTCTTCCCCGGGCATCAGCGACAAAAGTGAGGTTAAATTCATCGGAATGCTTTGGCCCATAGATACTTTCTTCATCGTACATCTTGAGAACGGTAAACATTTCTTGAGAAGCAGAGCGGGATGCGGATGAATAGGCAGCAGTAGATCGCGGTGCTATCCCCCCCTCAACTCTGCCTTCAAGAGATGATCGAGCCCCTGCTGGCCAAAATTCTTTATTCACCGCTCCTCGAAAAGCGGCACGAAGTTCTCTCACTCCTGTAAAAGCAGTAGCCATAACTCACACCCCCTTAATTCTTTAAAGAACATATAGTGTATATATAAACATTGTGGTATTATTTAGGATTATTACTCTAGAGTAGAAAGATTTATAAAGAAAGGGTGGTTAGAAAGAGTAGGTGGTTTGGCTATGAACAATGAGAACAACTTTGGCCTGGAGAGTACTCTTAGCTTTCCTTCTTCTGGCTATTCTTAACTCCTTTACCTTTGCCCAGCACCAGCAAAACCAGGATTATGATAATGACAGCCTTCTTAACCAACAGGATAACTGTCCCTACACTCCTAATGCCGGCGTGCGGGGAGAATTAATGGAAGGACAATCTAACCAGTTTGCTGTTGAGGGAACAACCTATGCTATAACCCTTGATTTCGTCGATGCTGATGAAGCCAAATTTACTATAAACAATGAAGCAACGTCCAAACTCAAAGTTGGCGAAGCCTACTTCCTGAGCGACCATAGCAAGATAATCGTCCAGGAGATTTTCTATCAGGATTATGGTAATGGCCTTCACGGCGCCAGTTTCCTGATTGGCGCACAGAAGGATTCTGATAAAAACGGTGTTGGTGATGCCTGCCCTTATTATGGCTCGGAAGCAGAGCGCTTAGAGGAATTGCAGGAGCAGTTTAATGATTTAGAGAAGGAATATTATCAGCTGCGAGATTCGGATGCTGGTGAAAAGGATACTGGTGAAAAAGATGCGGTTAAGGATACGGCTAAAAAGCTCCCGGTGGAACGATTGGTGGAGACGGTAAAAGAGTTTAATGTTAATGTGCAGGAATTGCAGGACGATATTGAAGAAAATGATGACCTGGAGAATCGTCGCACCTTACGGGACGCCTGGGATGAATTAGAGGAAGACGGGCAGCACTTGCAGGCTAAGGTAACTGACTTATTAGCAAAGTTTTCTCAACAGGTGCAGCAATATTTACCTTCATTAGCGTATCAACCACTTTCCGCACTGGAACTGCCTGCTCTTTCTGCCGGGGAGCAAGGGCAACTGACACCGACCCAGAAAGTAATCGTACAGAAACTGAATTTTCCAGTTGCTGCTGCACCAGCAGGAAATGAACTGGCCCCTAATCAACCGGCAATACTCTGGCTGGTGGTGGCTATCGCCGTGGTGCTGATCATGATCTTGTTTTTGTTGTTAGCAGCAGTGCCGTTTAGATGAGAATTTTGCTGCACAAAATTCTCTGACGGGGGAACGGATGGCAGATAAAAAGAGGGTTTTGATTCGATGTTGACTTCGACGTATTTTATATAAGATCAGTACGGGTTACTCAAAATAATCTATACTCATACAATTATCCCAAACATCACTAGGGTTACAAAGACCAATAGGAAATACCAGAAAGCCCACTTTTTATCAACATAAAGAGCCCCAAATACTTCCACCATCAAAATAAATGATTGGACGACAGAGAGCACCATGTTAACCGAGATGTTTAGAGATGGCAATCATCGCCACGCCAACAGCGACAATTACTCCCGCTACGATTTCAATGATCGGGTTGGTGGTAAGGGTAACCAGAGCAATGCCGAGCAGACCGATTAAGATACCGATTAAGTTCAGGGCAAAGGAAGGATTGATTTTCCCAGTGGTGGAACTCATTTTTCTTTCTTAGCAATTTTTTAACAATTTTCTTTATTAATACTACATAAAGCCTAGAATTATATAAACCTTTTGAGGAAAAATCCTACCTCAACACTTCCTCAATCGGCTTCTTGCCCTTCAACTGCTTGGCTACTTCTTTAGCCTGAGCCGCCAAATCTACCCCCATCTCCTTTAATTCCTTGACATGCATCTGCATCAGCTGCTCGACGATCTGCAGAATCCGCAATAATTCTTCCCGCTCTTTGCTTAATACGGAAAGCGAGCCCTTATGATAGCCTACTTTCTCCGCTTTCCCTTCTTTTCCTAAAGGCTCGACTTTTCCTTTTTCTCCCTTTTCTTCTTCCTTCTTGGCCATTAGCTGGAAGAAAGAGGGGTAAGATTTATTAAGGTTTTGGTCATTTCTTATCAGATGAGCTTCCTGGGCAAAGTAAAATTCTGGAAAAAAGAGGACGAGTTTGATTTTGACAAGCTGGCCGAGCAGGAAATACAGAAAGGGCCGGATGAAACCGGCTTGGGACCTATTCCGGGATTTGAGGAGAAAACAGCAGCCGAGGAACCGCCGGTAGAAGGTTTATTCACCAGCAAGTCTGCCAGTCCTTCGCCCTATAAGCCGGGGGCAGGATTATCAACAGGTTCAGCACGAGATCGCGATCGGGACCTGGAATTGCTCAACAGCAAACTGGATACCATTAAAGCCCTGCTTATCTCGATGGATCAGCGCTTGGCAAATCTAGAAAAATCTTCGGGAGTGGAACAGAAACAACGCTTATGGTAAAAAAAGACTATGGTAAAAATTTTCTTTCAGAAGATTTTTTGGCTTACAGCTCTGGCCACGCTGGCGCTGGACCAGGTTTTAAAAAATCTGGTCGCCTGGTTGAGCCCTAAGATCTCCCTTTTCTTCCTTTCTATTCATCTGGTCCGGAATACCGGTGCGGGCTTTGGCCTCCTGAAAGACCATACCCCGTGGCTCGCCATCATTTCCTTGCTAGTGGCCTTGGCGATAATCTATTATTACTCTCAATTGCCTCCGGAGAAATTACCCCAATTTCTTTGGGGATTGTTTTTAGGGGGAGTTCTGGGTAATTTGATCGACCGGATTCTGCGCGGTTATGTAATTGACTTCATTGACGTCGGTTTCTGGCCGGCATTTAATGTGGCGGATGCCGCTATCACGGTAGCGGTGATTGGGCTGATTGTCTATGAATGGAAGAAGTGATGACAGATTTATCTTTACCAGAAGTAATTAAAAATCTGTCATCACTTCTTCCCTTTCCCCAACTCCCGCAGCCACATTAAGCCAATCCGAATCATCAGCTTATTGAATTTATCCGAAAGCCGATACTTCTTATTGTATAAATCATAATCAATCAACCCCATCCCCCGCAACGGCGTCAGGATACGGTCATAGAACTGCCGCTTATTATACGAGATTTTGCCTTCCTTCTGCAGGGGCGGCTGGCCTATCTTTACGCTGACCTCGCCGTCATGCAACTTCTGGGCAAAGACCCCCATCTCGGTCTTGCCGATCTCTCCCCCATTGTCCATCATGTACTTGATCAGTAATTTAGCGACCACCTCCTGCTGTTCAGTGGCAAAGATAACTTGATAGATGTCTTCCGGAAGATTATCTTTGTCGAATAAAATGACCATAATATGGGAAAACGGAACTTAATATATAAATGTTGCTTGTTTGTATACTGTGGAGGGTTTTGAATAGACCGTGTTTTTTTTATGTGAACTACGTCGAAGCCAACGTCGCCTCAAAACCCTCCCTTGAGGGGTAAATAAGCCCTGCTAAAACCGCTGCTCTTAATCAGTTGTTATTTTTACGTTCCTCCCTCCCCACGCTGAGAATTTTGCATCGCAAAATTCTCAGAGAAACCTTTTAAAGTAGAACGCTTCACTCGTCCTTTGGCCCCATAGCTTAACCTGGTAGAGCGCTGCTCTTATAGGGGTGTGCTCTATTCACATCCAGAAGTCAGGCAGAAGTTCTGGGTTCAAATGGCGATTACCGCAGAGGGTGACGAAGCGAAAATCCCAGTGGGGCCAGTTTTTATATTTAATTAATTATCTCCAAAATAGGCTTGATATTGGCTCTCTCCCAATTTTTTCTGGAAAGCTTTCAGCACTTCACGACGATGATATTGCTTGCACAACGAGTCCACACCCTCTTTGAGTATAAAGGCATAAACTCGTTCTGGACAAGGAACGTGATCTTCACTTAGGCGAATGTTAGCAGCGGCGAGATCTCGCTCCACCACTGCCGCTACTGTTGCTCTTATAATTGTACTCCTCACCCGTGAACTTAGTCTATCACTAAGCCAATCTCCAAAGGGGAATCGGTTAGTTGACATTTTTAGTTAACGATGCGGCTGCCGGGAGTCGAACCCGGGTCACAGCCTCTTTACGTGCTCTTTACCTGCCTATCAATGGAGCACCTGGCAAGGCCGTATCTTGACCACTGGACTACAGCCGCATTCCATAAGCTCAAAATAAAGATTATTAATAAAGCTTCTGTTGGAGGGTTTTGAATCACCAGTACTTATCGTAGTGAAATACGCCAATCTTAACCTCGTCTCAAAACCCTCCAGTGCGGGGTACGGGAGTCCAGTTAAACCTGCTTCCATTAATTAGTTGTTGTTTTTTACGTGCCCCCCAGTTTCCACGCCAGAGAATTTTGCGCAGCAAAATTCTCAAATAAAAAAGAAAAAAAGAAAGAGATTACCTATCCCCGTGCTAACACGAAGACAGACTTCAGGGCCACGATGATCGTTGCCGGCACGAATAAAGTGAGTACACCTTTCAACACGCCGCCCACGACCGGGGAAACGCCTTCTAACACGCTTGCGCCCAAGAAGGACACTAACGCCAACACTACCCCAGCGGTCATAAACGGAACCATCTCGTTATGGGTAATGTTCAGCAATCCCACGACTACCCCCAGCAGGAACACCAGCCACACTAACGTAGCCTGATATGTTCCTAAAAAGCCTAATCCCAGAATCACGGCTAGAACCAGCCCGACCAGGAAAGACCAGCTGCCGAGGAGATGGGATCTTCCTCCTGCCAATGCTTTTGCCTTTGCCATTCAAGTATCACCCCTCTTTGTTTATGGGCTTAGAAATACTCTGGTGTTTAAAAAGGTTGTTGTTCTCTCGACTGAGTTTAGCCCAGAAATAGCTGATTTTAACGCTGGCTGGCCCCACTTCTTTCCATTACCTTTTTAATCTTCTCCCTTTTTTTAGGGAGTGATTGTCAAAATATCGCCATTTAAAACACCATGTCCTGTGAACTCTGTGGGAAAGCGGATGCTTCCCTCTTAGCGGAAGTAGAAGGGGTAGATCTGCAGGTCTGCGCCCAGTGCGTCAGATACGGAACCATCAAGAAGCGGCCAGCGGCAGCAAATTCAGCAAGATTCTCGCCATCAGCATCTGTTAAGCTGGAAGAGCCTGAATATACGATTGTTTCCAATTACGCTTTTCTGCTCCGCACCGTCCGAGAAAAAAAAGAATTGTCGCAGCAGGACTTTGCTAAATTCCTGAACGAGCGGGAATCAGTAGTGGCGAAATTAGAGGCCGGTTCGCTAAAGCCGGGCCTGGAAACAGCAAGGAAGCTGGAACGAAAATTGGGAATAAAATTAGTAGAATTAGAGCAAGCCTCTGCTGGTAGGGTAGAGCCGAAAAGAAAAAGCGAGGAATTGACACTGGGAGACTTAGTAAAAGTAAGGAAGAGGAAGTGAACATGAAAGCCCAGGAAAAAGTTATAAAACTGGCGGAAAGCGTTACACCCATGGACAAAGCTATCGCCTTACTGAGCGGCGGAATTGACAGCCCCGTTGCTATTCATTTAATGAAAAGCCGCCTGGAAATAGTCGCCGTCCATTTCCACCAGCTGCCTTTGACGGACCAGAAGGAAATTGACAAAGTCAAAGAGTTAGTAAAAGTTCTACAGGTGCGAAAAACGTATCTGGTTCCTTTCACCCCCATGCTGAAAGAATTGGTCGAGAAATGCCCCCACAAGAATTACTATATTCTTTCGAAGATCATGATGATGAAAACGGCTGAGCTCATCGCCGAGCAGGAAAAAGCCCAGTACCTGATCACTGGCGAAAACCTGGGCCAGGTCAGCAGCCAGACCTTAAGTAATCTGGTGGCGATAACTAAGAACGTTAAGTTAGAGATCCTGCGTCCCGTCTTAGCACTGGACAAGAACGAGATCATCAAAATCGCGAAGGAGATTGGGACTTACGACATCTCGAAAGGGCCCGAACTCTGTTGCCTGCTGGGGCCAAAACATCCGGCGACGAAATCTGAAGCAGAAGAGATCCGGAAGGAGCTGGAGAAGATTAACCCTGCTCTGCTCAAAGAAAGTTTAAATAGGGCCGAGATTTTTCAGCTTTAAAATTGTTATACCTCTACAATACCTTAACCCGGAAAAAAGAACCATTTAAACCTTTCCGTCCCCCTGCTGTCGGCCTCTATGCCTGCGGTCCGACAGTGTATAATTTTGCCCATATCGGCAATCTGCGTAGTTACATCTTTGAAGACGTGCTGAAGCGCGTCCTGCTCTGGAACAAGTATAACGTAAAGCACGTGATGAATATAACGGATGTTGGGCATCTGACTTCTGATGCCGATAGCGGCGAAGATAAGATGCTGCTGGGAGCACGGCGGGAAAAGAAAACCGTCTGGGAAATCGCGAACTTTTATACGAAAGCGTTTAAAGAGGATATGAAAAAATTAAACCTTCTTCCTCCCACGACCTGGTGCAAAGCGACCGAGCATATTAAAGAGCAAATCCAGCTCATTCAAATTTTGGAAAAGAAAGGCTTTACCTATGTTGCCGGGGGCAATGTCTATTTTAACACTGCAAAACTAAATGATTACGGGAAATTGGCTTTATTGGATCGCCAGGCCGATGCCCAAACCCAGGCTCGAGTGGAAAAAGATCCTCATAAGAAGAACCGGCACGACTTTGTGCTCTGGTTCACCAAGTCTAAATTTCCGGAGCAGGCGATGAAATGGCCCTCACCCTGGGGACCAGCGGGCTATCCGGGCTGGCACATTGAATGCTCAGCCATGAGCCTGAAATATCTTGGCCCGCAGTTTGATATTCATTGCGGCGGGATTGATCACATTCCCGTGCACCATTCTAATGAGATGGCCCAAAGTGAAGCAGCTTTAGGAAAGAAACCGTGGGTGAAGTATTGGCTGCATAACGAGTTTTTGGTGCTGGCGGAAGGCAAGCGCATGGGCAAATCGGAAGGGAACATTTTAACTCTAGCGGAGCTGGACAAACATGGTTTCGCTGCTCTTGATTACCGCTATTTTTGTTTAGGGACACACTATCGCCATCCGTTGATGTTCAGCAGGGAAGCGCTGGAGGGGGCCAAGCAGGCCCGGAAGAAGTTGTGGGAAAGAGTGGTGGAATTAAAGAGGGCAAAGAAAGGAGAGCAAGCAGCGAAAGGACCGGAGAAAGAGCTGAAGAAAAGAGGGGAAAAAGAGAATCTGGAGGCGAATATGGAAGAGGATATGGAAGAAAGTATGGAAGAGGGTAAAACACGAGTACATAAATATCTACAGCAATTTACCGAGCAGGTTAATGACGATCTTAATACGCCTCAGGCTTTAGCCACCACCTGGAACTTGCTCCACGATGAAAAATTGGGTGGTCAAGAGAAGTATCAGTTATTGTTGCAGTTCGATCAGGTTCTGGGGCTGGATCTGAAGAAGGTAAGAGCGCCCAAGAGAGAGAAAGTTCCCGCCGGGATAATAAAACTAGCGGAAGAACGTTTACAAGCCAGAAAGCAGAACGATTGGACGAAAGCGGATGCGTTGCGGCAGAAGATTCAGGAGCGGGGGTATCAAATTGATGATACTCTTGCCGGGTATGAAGTAAAAAAGTTAACAAACTAATAGAGTGCCCTATGCCTCTACTTTAATACTTTACCTTAATACTCTCCCCATAACTCGGATTCAGCTCGACGGCTTTCTTCAGGGCGCGGTACGCTTTCTCTTTATCACCGAGCTCATCAAAACACAAGCCTAAATTCTTCCAGGCGTTGGCATCGCGGGGATTGAATTCAATCGCCTGCAGGAAATACTCCAGCGCCTGCGCAAAATCTTTCTGCTTCGTGTAAAGAATCCCTAAATTGGTGTACGTGGGAGAATGACTTAAGTTTAAAATCCAGGCTTTTTCCAATGCTGCTCGGGCTAAATCCAATTCTTCCCGCAGGAGATGAGCCGTTCCCAGCAAGAACCAGGTTTCTGAATGAAATTGCTCTAGCCCAAGCGATTTCTTCAGGGCGGTGATGGCTTCCTCCCCTTTATTGCTATTCAGATACTGCCGTCCCAATTCTAAATAGGCATAAAAATCCTGCTCCTCATCCGCTTTCTGTCCGCCGATTCGTTCATAGAGCTGGTATTTTTCCCGGTCTTTTGCTGAATCCAATTTTCCATAATGGTGAATGGGAACATTTAAGGCTACGATATCTCCCCGGCCAGCTAAAGAAGCATAAACGGACTCGTGGACTTTCCCCTGATAGCGAATCCCGGAATGGTTGCGAAACAGCCGTACTTTAGAGACTTCCCACCAGCCGGCTGCGGCTTTACTTTCCGTATAGACATCTCCTACCGCTGATACCCAGCCGGCCGCGCGGGAATCGTTGGTATAGTTGCGGAGGATTAAGGTGAAAGCTACCGTAGTAATCGTCGGCAGAGCCTCTTTAATCTTTACTTTATCCTGAGCAGCTAAAACTTCATCGGCATCCAGCATCAGGATCCAGTCACCGCTGGCCTGCTCGAGGCCGAGATTACGGGCCGCCGCAAAGTCGTTGCGCCAGACGAAATCAAGGATTTTCACCGGAATTTGAGGAGAGCATTCCGCAGAAAATTGCTGTGCAATGTTCTTAGTGTTGTCAGTGCTACCGGTATCGACGATGACAATTTCATCGACCAGCCCCTGCACCGACTGCAGGCAACGTTCCAGGTTGGCCTGCTCATTCCGGACGATCATACAGAAGCTGAGGGTGGGCATAAGGGCCAGGAAGGGGGTTGATTTAAAAAAGTAGTGGAGGGTTTTGAATAACCTGTACTCATCGAGGTGAAATACGTCGCTCTCAACGTCGTCTCAAAACCCTCCCTTGAGGGGTAGGGGGCCCGGCCAAAACCGCTGCCGTTAATCAGTTGCGTTCTTTTACGTGCCCCTATTCCCCTCGCTAGAGAATTTTGCAAAAACCGACTGATAGGGAGGTTTTTCAAAATTCTCAAGAAACAATTATAAAGGAGCTTCCTGAATACGCCTTCTTATGGTCAATTTTCCTCGGCTGCGTCAGGAATTCCAGGACTATGATGCCGAGCGCGAGCTCTTGATCAAGAAGAGCCGTGACGTACTGAAGCTGAGCAAGCAAGTCATCTATGCGGTGCATCGGGATGAGTTGCCAGCAGCGGCCGGGCTGGTCAAGCAAATGGAACGTGAACGGCAGGCCCTGGAGAAGATTGCCACCCATAGCAACAAGATGGTTTATGAAGGCAGCTATAAGATCGCGCTGCAGGAATATGTGGAAGCAGTACTCTATTATGAATTTGTCAAGACGGGAAAACTGCCGGATTTGCCGGTCCTGGCGGAATATTATATCCTGGGCTTATGTGACTTGCCCGGTGAATTAGGGCGGAGAGCTGTCTTCCTCGCGGGAAAAGGAAAAGTGGACGAAGTTAAGAAAATCCGTGACGAGATCGACGTAATTTACGGTGAACTTCTGCAATTTGACTTCCGCGAGAATGAAATCCGGCGGAAAGTAGATGCTGTCAAGTATGAATTGCGAAAGATGGAGGATTTGGTGCTGGATTTGAAGCTGAAAGGAAGGTAGCTGAATAATTCTTCCCAAAGCCTTTTTAATTCCCCTGCTTATCCCTCTGCGTATGAACTTCCAAACCATTGCTTCCATTTCCCCGGGGAGTACGTATCTTCACCTGGCGTTTCGTCAGGCCCGGGTAAAAGCAGCCCAGAAAAAGCGGAAAGGTACCCGGCAGCAGGTTCTCCAGCGGAAAGAAACCACCAAGCTGGACATCATTACCAGTTCCCTAACCGTTTCATTTCAACGAATTCTTCATGATTTTCCCAAGGAACAAGAACTCTCTCCCTTCTATACACAGCTCGTGCACCTTACCCTGGATTACCCTCACTACAAAAAATCGTTGGGGGCGGTGCATTGGGCCAGCGGCAAAGTCCGGGAGTTACAGCGCATCTACGTCAGCAAAATTCATAAAACCGGTAATTTTCATTCTTTTCATTCCCAGCGCCAGCTTTCAGCCCAATTTTATGGCCGCGTTTCTTCGGTTATCAAGCAAATCAATCAGGAGCTTCTCTACTTGGAACAGGCGCGCCAGATCATGAAGACTTACCCGGATATCAAGGAAATGCCTACCATCTGCATCTATGGCTTTCCGAACGTTGGTAAGACTACCCTCCTTAACGCTTTAACCGGCACGAAGGCCAAAGTGGCCGATTATGCTTTTACCACCACCAGCATCAATGCTGGTTATTGTACCATTAACGAGAAAAGAGTCCAAGTTTTAGACGTGCCAGGATCGTTGGCCCGGGTGGATAAGATGAACCTTATTGAACAACAGGCTGAGCTGGTCCTGCAGAGCTTAGCAGACGTAGTTATTTTTGTCTTTGACGTCAGTGGGCAGTATCCCTTTTCAGTCCAGCAGCAGCTGCTGGCTAAAGTTCAAGAGAAAATGGCCCTGCGGCAGGAGAAAAAGAAAGTTTTAGTCTATCTTAGTCGTCAACAAGTCTATCGTGGCCATCAACAGAACGATGAACAATTTCCCTGGCCTGCTTTATCCATAATATCAATGCCGGTTACGACGTCCCTTCCCCAGCTTCGGGAGGAACTGGCCCAATTTCTGCTGCCGCCACCAGAACACTAATGCTGTCAGCAGTGCCGCTATTATTCCCCCGGTGACGATTTCTTTCCTTATTAGCCAGGCCGATGACGTCGCTGGCCTCTCTTTTTCCGGGAAATAAATCCCTAGATCACTCATTTCCAGGGCATATTCGTAATATACCAGGGTGGTATATGGTTCAGCGAGCTGCAGCGAGTTTGCATATTGATAATATGAGAATCCTAGAATGGGAAAGATCCCGATGACACTATTTTCCGCAATTACCCTTTCCACCGCCCGGCTTTTGCTTTCTAATAAGCCTTTAACCATCTCCTGAGAAACGCCCAGCACACTCAGGACGGCATTCGCATCGGCTTTAGCCTGGGCTGCCGTAATCAGGCAGAGCTCATACTCACCATTCTTAAGCGCTTCTTTAGCCTGTCCCTCTTTCTCCTCACTGATCAATCCTCCATACAGATTTGCATACTGGCTCCGTTCCTCGGCTTCTGAAATTTTCTGCTGGCAGGACTGCTTAAGATGTTCTTTATCCAGCACAAATTCTTTTCCCTCCATGGAAAAAAACTGCATCCAGGACACGGCGGAGAAATAACGCTCTTCCGCATACGCTAACAGGGCGGGAAGCTCTTCTGACGGCGCGGTCTGGGCGATAATTATTTGTTCCCGGACATCCTGCAGCCGCTCTTTCACCACCATCAAAGTTTGTAAGTCAGAAATGGTTTCAATCTTTTCCGCAGCTACGTTCTGTTCCAGGGCCTGGACTTTCTTCACCAGCAAGGCTACCAGCACGCGTAAGGCTTCCGGGGTAGCATCCTCCCGCTGGTAATAATATGTTTTTAGTTGAATATTGCTGCCAAAGCAGAAGCTGGCTGCGGAATAATAATCCTCTTTCTGGGTGGCGTTCTGGGCGCTACCCTGGCGCCGGGTCAAAGCTTCCGCGTTCTGCTCATCGAGCGTGATTTGCCGCTGGGCCAATTCCCCCCTAATTTTTTCCGTCCGGCTGCATAAAAGGTCAGCCAGACTGCTCATTATTTTAGTATACGCTTGGTCTTCTACTATTTCCAGCGGCTGGTGATTGAGATCTTTTCCCGTAAGCTGCAAGATGACTTCATCGAGATCCATCACTTCCACCAGTTCCAGGTTAAGGATGTCCTGGGCATAATGACGGAGGTCAAACTGTTCTGCTCCTTGTTCAGTCCCCCTTTCAGCTTCATCTTTTTCTTCATTAGCTTCTTCTTCTTCATTTCCTTTATTGGTCTCTCCATCTCCCTTTGCTGGCAGACCGGTTATTCCTTTCGCTACCAGCACTTTCTTCATTCCCGCCTGAGCAGCAGCATCCAGCTTTTCCTTGATCCCGCCGACGGGACCGACGATGCCACCGGAATTGACTGTTGCCGTAATCGTCGTACTGTTATCCACCGGTAGATCGAGCAGGGCTATAGTCGTTAGGGCGGCGATGGCTGCTCCGGCGCTGGGCCCGCCCACGATGGAGGAATCCGCCTTGATCGTGTAGATAAAATCATAATTCTTACAGTCTAACTTGAAATGATTACAGGCAATATCCTTGGCAAAGCGGGTGCTTACCTGGGTGTCCAGCTTCGTTAAGGGTTGGGTGTCCAGGAAGACTCGCCCGGAACCTTCTTTGATTTCTAAATAGAGGTCGGCGGGGCTGCCGCTAAAACCAGCATCGCTTTCTTCTACTGCCAACAGCTTGAGGTGGTAAGGTTGATTATGGAGAGCAAAGACAGTGGGGAGAAGAACGATAAAGGATAAAAACAGGATATACCTTCTTATCAGTGGGTGAAATCGCATTCCTGCCTCAAACGAAGAGTATAATATAAAGCTTATGCTTTCAGAAAATTTGTAATTGTTTAGCTTTCGGAATAGTGAAGTATTACTAGGAAAACGGAACTTTTGCATTTTTATCTAATTTTGGCAAAAGTTCCGTTTTCCCGTTCTGCGGTTCAAACGGCTTACACACTTCAAAGAAATCACACTGCCCGGTACTCCATTTACACAGTGGTCCCGTCGTGCGGGGGTACTGTTCAATCTGCGCTGATTTTGAGGTGTGAGCATGAATCAATTCAATCTCTTTCCGTGCCAGTCCCAGCAGTTCTTCATCGACCTTCAGCAATTTCAGCTTGTGACGCAGGAAAAAGATGCCGACCTTGGAGGGTGTAACGCCATGTTTCTCCTGGTACAGCAAGGAATAGATGGCCAGCTGCAGCTTGTTCTCTTCCTTTAACTCGAGGCTGGCATTGGTTTTATAGTCAATGATCTGTACTTCGTTCCCTACGTGGTGGATAGCGTCGATGAATCCTTGGACCGAATAATTGTCGGAGACAAATTTCTGTTCCCGCACCGGGGTAAGCTGTTGAAATGTTTGCAAAATAGAGAGCTCTTTTTCCTGCCGGGTCCGGCTAAAATTCTCAATGAACTGGTTAGCCCAATTCAGCAGCATCAGCATGGTCTCTTCAAAATAAAACCGTTCCTGGTCGGGATGGAGTCCCAGTTCGCGGATCTTGGGGATGGAAGAGAGCCAATTATTGACAAACAAAGTTTGGACGCGGGTGCGGAATTGTTGGGCATAGTTTTGTTCCGAGAAGGCGGCAAGAGCGGACGTATCTAGGTCATAGAATCTCTCCAGGGTAGTGTGGGCGACATTGCCCCGCAGTTGATGGATATTAGGAAAGGTCGGCAGGCCTTCAATATACTGGTGATAGTACTTCCGCTGGCAGTGCTTGAACGTATTAATGGAGGAAGGAGATTCCAGGCGTTTGGGCATGAGAGAGATTCACCTGATTTTTGGGGCAGGAAGAGGGACTGCTATTTATAGGTTGGGGAAGAAAAAGGGAAATAGGAAAAAAATCACGGTATATATTCCTTTTGGTTAACTTTATAAACCATCCCCTTCTTCATCGTGCTATGCAGCCGCAGCCAGAAGAACAGCTCATCCGCGTCAGACTGCCCCAGCGAAACGAAGTCCTGGGCATCGTCCAGCAGCGTTTAGGAGGGAGCAGGATGCGCGTCCTGTGCCTGGATGGAAAAGAACGGATCTGTCGCATTCCCGGGCGGCTGAGACGGGAACTCTGGGTGCGGGAAAGAGACGTCGTCATCGTCGAGCCCTGGGAGCTGGGTGGAGATAAGAAAGGTGACATCATCTACAAGTACCGCAGCAAGGCGGAAGTGGATTTCCTGAAACGGAGAGGGTACCTGAAGAGTGTTGAAGAAGAGTTCTAGAAAAATGTTCTGCGGAAAATTTCCCAAAACCCTCTATTTTAATTCCCATATTTCAGTATACGCATGCCAAAACGGAAAAGCTTATATAACAAATTTCTTCCGGGAAGGGCATGAGTACAGCGAGCGAACGGGTAACCTTGGTCTTCTATAGCTTGCTGCTCTTGCTGTTATTCTTTGGCCTGATTGAAGTGTTCATTGACGGTGGCAGGACTTTTCTGCTTCTGGAAATGCTGGGGTTGCTGCTTCTAGCTCTGCTGGCGCTGCTGGCCTTCATCGGCTACCATAGCTGGGGAAAAAGAGTATTGATGGTCGTATTTCTGCTGTACCTGCTGAATCTGATTTTGATTTGGCTGGTGAAAGGGAAGCTCTATGTGGTCTTGCTGCTGCTGGCAGCGCTTGGGTTTGGGGTAAGTGTTTTTATAGACGTGCCGCGGGGCGTGCGTTCCTTGGAGAAAGTTGAGGAAGCAACTGAGGCAACTAAGGGAACAGCTAAAGCAACTAAGAAGGAAGAGCCGCACAGCATGGTATTTGAGCCGGCAAGTTCAACCGCGGTGCCGGCAGCTGTTACCACATTTAAGCCAGTCAAGACCTTCTCGCCCGGTAAATTCGTTGCCAGCATCCAGAGCAATCAGTTTCATGCTCCGGCTTGCGACTGGGCTAAGAAGATCCAGAAGCAACGCCGGGTCTGGTTTCGGGATATGGATGAGGCTTTTGAGAAGGGATACCGGAAGCATAGTTGTTTGAAATAATTCTAGGTTTGATTCCAGCGAACTGGAGATGCTGAAGCAGATTGTGGCAAAGATACCTTTCTGAGAAACGTCTTACCTTCTGGCA
>JBBSWG010000012.1:0-6977 GCA_038046425.1 Nanobdellota archaeon | reverse complement strand
GAAGCGAGACTAATTGAACCTATTTACTACTGGCGAGCAAAAAATTACGTCTAACTCCTATTAAACGCAGTTTCAATTGCGTTTAATCACCTAAAATGCAGTTAAAATGAAATATTTATAAACTATTGGTTATTTTTTGGCTATTATGCAGGAAATTCAGCCCTATTTACAAACATTAAATGAAGAGCTAAAACTGAGAGCCTACTCCCCACAAACCGCGAGAGCGTATGGTAACATCATCAAGAATTATCTCTCTTCTGGCCAGGTACCCCGGGAATTCCTGCTCCGTTATACGGATAAAAGCCGCTCTACCCTGCGTTTAGTCTATTTTGCCCTCAAATTCTTCCATGAACACGTTTTACACCAGGCATTTGATGAACAGCTGCCTCTAGCTAAGAAAGCCGGAAAGCTGCCGGCAGTGC
This sequence comes from Nanobdellota archaeon, assembly GCA_038046425.1. Taxonomy (GTDB): domain Archaea; phylum Nanobdellota; class Nanobdellia; order Woesearchaeales; family GW2011-AR9; genus JAHFRS01. Next base: position 6,555 of record JBBSWG010000012.1, on the reverse strand, counting down.
TCAATAAAGAGGAAGTGAACCGGCTGTTTCAGGTAACTTTAAACTTAAAACACCGTCTTCTGTTGATGTTAATATATTATACGGGAATGCGTGCGCACGAGGCTTTAAACTTAAACTGGGAAGACTTTGACTTTGAACGGGGCACAATTCATCTAAAGACAGCCAAAGGCAGCAAAGAACGGGTGGTATTTCTTCATGAGAAGCTAAAACTAGGGATTGATTGGTTTGGCCGGCGCCGGCAAGGATTGGTTTTTTGTTCAAATCGGGGCAAGAAATACAACTCACGATCCATTCAGATGATGGTTCGGCAGGCGGCTAGGAAAGCTGCTATCAACAAGAAAGCCACCCCTCATACTTTACGTCATTCCTTCGCTACCCACTTACTGGAAGGCGGAGCAGATCTCCGATCAATCCAACAATTGCTGGGACATAAAGACTTAAGAACCACGCAAATCTATACTCATATTGCCAACAGAGACATTAAAAAACTTGCTAACTTACTTTAGTAATACTTCACTATTATGAAGCAGAGGACGGCCGCCAATGAGGCGGGCGAGCAGCACTGTTTACGGAGCTTCGTTCGTCTGTTCCCGACGCTTTCCATAATAAAAATAGGAATACTGCGAGAACTGCTGCCCGCGTCGGCGAACCCGCCGGCGCCGTCCTCTGCTTCATGGGAAGCGGAGGGCTGGCTGGCCGGCGAGGCGAGTGCTCCATGCGAATCCTTCTTCGTCAAATACCAGTTTTATTCTCTCTTCATGGAGCACCTAAGTCCCTCTTTTTACAAATGGCAGGGTCTCGCCTCGCCATCTTGGCCAAGCCAGCCCTCCGCTTCAGGTTAGTGAAGTATTACTTACTTTAGTAATGTTTATTAACTTCTCCCGGCCAAGGGCTCGGCAGATGCCGGACGCCATCACCCTCAAAAACCTTACTAAAGAATATCCTGGCAGCATAAAAGCACTGCAGGGAATAACTTTATCCATCAATCCCGGGGAGTTCTTTGCCTTATTGGGGCCCAATGGAGCCGGGAAAACCACGCTCATTAACATTTTAGCCGGACTGACGACCAAAACAGGTGGTGAAGCTTTAGTGCTGGGAAAAGACATCGTGCGCGAGTATCAAGAAGCCCGCGCTCTCCTCGGTTTAGTGCCCCAGGAATTCAATTTAGCGATCTTTGACCGGGTCTATGACACGCTCTTCTTCAATGCCGGTTATTTTGGTCTTCCGCGAGCGCAGCGGGCCGCGAGAATCGAGCAGCTGCTGCGTGATTTTGGCTTATGGGAGAAACGAAAAGCAAAAATCCGCGAATTATCCAGCGGGATGAAACGGAAAGTCCTGATTGCCCGGGCCTTGCTGCACCAGCCGCAGGTCCTGATCCTGGACGAGCCAACAGCGGGAGTGGACGTAGAAACCAGGTGGCTGTTCTGGGATTACTTTCGCCAATTAAACCGGAACGGAACTACTATTCTCCTCACTACCCATTACATCGAGGAAGCGGAAGAGTTATGTGAACGTATTGCCATCATCAATAAGGGTGAAATCGTGGCCCTGGACAAAAAGGAAAAGATGTTAGGGTTGCTCGAACAGGAAACGATTATTGTGCAGTTGGCGGAGCGGTTAGCGAAAGTGCCCGCCATTCTTAATAAATTTCATCCCCTTCTTTATAATAGCACGCTGACTTTAGAATTTAACCCTCAAAAAGACACGTTTACTTCCTTATTAGCGAAGCTCTACCGCACCAAATTGAATATCAAAAAAGTGGAAACCAGGCGGACAACTTTAGAAGATGTCTTCCTGCACCTGACCAAAAAATAGCGGCTTAACAAAAACCACCCTAAAAATTACTCTCACTATGAACCTCATCGGCTTTTATGCCCTGACGGAACGGGAAGTTAAGCGCTTTTTGCGTATCTGGCAGCAAACGATCATTCCGCCGATGATTACCTCGCTGCTGTTCCTGCTGATCTTTGGCTTTTCACTCGGCTCACGAATCCGGGAAGTCGATGGTATTTCTTACATCGACTTTATCCTTCCCGGCCTGGTGATGATGGGCATCCTGATGAGCGCCTATACCAACACCTCCAGCTCAGTCTATATCTCTAAATTCCAGGGAAATATCCAGGAATGGTTAGTCGCCCCGCTTTCCTATTGGCAGATTATTTTCGGATTGACGCTGGCAGCGGTACTGCGGGCCCTGTTGGTGGGAGCAGGAATTATTGCCGTGGGGCTGTTCTTCGTTTCCCTTTCGCTCCAGAATGTATTAGTGATATTGTACTTTGCCCTGCTGGTTTCCTTATTGTTTTCCTTTGCCGGCATTGCTACGGGATTATGGGCAGCTAACTTTGACCAGGTGAACGTGTTTGCTACATTTATTATTACGCCTTTGACCTATCTGGGGGGAGTATTCTATTCGATCCAGATGCTTCCTCCCTTTTGGAAAACTATGGCTCAATTTAACCCTATTTTTTATATGGTGGATGGGTTTAGGTATGGGTTTCTGGGGATACATGATGTTTCCCTGCGGTATTCAATGATGATTGTTTTTGTGCTGACGCTATTCTTTTTCCTGTTATGCGTGCAGTTGTTGAGAACAGGGTATAAGGTAAGGAGCTAAGTAAGAATGTGAGTAAAGGCATAAGTAAAGATGTTAGTAAGGATTTAAGAGGGCCAAGCTCTTGGACAGACCACTATTGTTCGTGGAAACATTTATATACACCTGTATTTTTTATTATCCACATGTACACAGAACTATCTATCTTGAGGTTATTTTTCGATGATCCTACTGAGAACTTCTATATCCGAGAAATTGCCCGAAAGAGCGCGTTAAGCCACATGACCGTACGAAAATATTTGTCTCTTTTCGTACAAGCAGGGCTGCTGGTTCAACATAAATCCAAACCTTACTCTACTTTCACCGCTAATAGCTCTGATCAAAAATACCTCCACCTCAAGCTATTTTACAATTTAGAAAGGCTTCAGGAATCAAAAATAGTTTCTGATTTAGAGCACTTCTTTGATTATCCAGTGATCGTTTTGTTTGGCAGCTATGCTCAAGCTTCTAACACGAAAGAAAGTGATATCGATATCTTTATTTTAACTAATATCAAGAAAGAATTTCCTACTACTAAATATGAAAAAACACTACACCGAAAAATAAATCTCTGGGTATGTAATGAAACAGAGTTTGCCCGAGTGAAAGCAAAAAGTCCTGAACTGGTTAATAATCTCTGTAATGGAATTACCCTTTCTGGAAAGCTGGAGGTTTTATAATGTCATTTCAGCAAAGCTTACAGGAAGGATATGTTAAGAAAGTGCCCGCAGATAAGATCCGAGCAAAAAGTTTGCTTAAATCATCAGAGGATACTTTGCTGGCAGTGACAGAGATTTCATTAAAAGAGCACAATTTTGCTGCGATACTTCGTGAATTATATGAATCTCTTCGGCAATATTGTGAAGCCATCGGTTATCTGCAAGGGTATAAATTTGCTTCACATGAAGTAATTACTTCCTTTCTGGCTGATATATTGAAGGAAAACGATCTGGCTCTCCAGTTTGACAGGTATAGGAAGCTTCGGAATGGGATTAATTATTATGGGAAGAGTGTTTCCAAAGAAACCGTAGAAAAAGCCCAAACAGAAATACCTGCCATTATACAAAAATTAAACAAACATGTGCCTAAAGTAAATCAAGATCAAAAAGAAGAGTCTGATAATACCAACAAAGTGAATCAAAAGAAAGCCTAATCTATTCATCTCTTTGCCTGCTTCCATAATAATTAATCCCTTCTTTCTCTTCTGAAAAGCCAGGTAGATTACCTGCGGTACAATTTGATAATAGAGATCCTACTCTAAGTGATTTAAGTAGAAGATTTTCCTATAGGCAGAAAAGATTACATTCGATGTAAAAGATTTATTCCAGAGCACATGGTACCTCATGATACCATTGAAGAATGGACTGAATTAAGAAGAAAAGCATTAGAATTCAACAAGTGAAAAGGTTATCACCGATTGTAATTAACCAATCATAATTAAAATACAAAAGATTTATAAGATCACTTTTAGATTTCCTATGATAAAAATGATAAAAAATCCTACAACGAAAAGACTGATCATCATCACTGGTACGCCAGGGGTAGGGAAGAGCACACTGGCGAACGCTCTTTCCTCTCAGCTGAAGATTCCCCGCCTTGATCTTTCCCGCTATTATCATCAGCTTTCCACCACCTATGACCGGAAGAAGCGGTGTTATATCATTGATCGGAAAAAATTAGCGGTCTTGCTGCGGGAAAAGTTGAAAGCAAGCCGGCGAGGATTAATAGTGGATTCTCATACGGCGCATCTCCTTCCCCGAACGATGGTTAAGGTCGGCCTCGTCTTAACCTGCTCTGACCTGAAAATCTTACGAAGACGGTTGCAGAAGCGGAAATATTCCCAGAAAAAAATTCAGGAGAACCTGCAGGCGGAGATCTTTCAGATTTGTTTAGAGGAAGCACGGGAACGCGGGCACACGATTCTGGCGTTTGATACTTCTTCCGGAATTCCCTATCAGAAGATTTTCCGCGCTGTCCGCAAATCTTTATAAACGTGGTACTGATTTCCAGGCCAATCTTCCCATCATGGCCGCCTTAACTGCGCAACAGAAACTGATCCTGAAGAAACTGGTGAAAGAGCTGCAAGGCTATCGCGCCCCCCACACCGAATTTGTCTCAGTTTATGTGCCTAAAGATTATGAGATGACTAAGATTACCCAGCACCTGGCGGAAGAGCAAGGAACCGCGAGTAATATCAAATCGGCTTCTACCCGGAAGAACGTGCAAGGCGCCCTGGAGAAGATGATTCAGCACCTGCGTACCATCGGCCGGACGCCTCCGAATGGATTAGCGGTCTTCTGTGGCAATGTAGCAGCAGCTGAAGGCAAGCAGGATTTCAGAGTTTGGAGCATTGAGCCGCCGGTGCCTCTCAATATTCGCATTTATCGCTGTGACAAGAATTTTGTGACCGACATCCTGGAAGAGATGATGATCGAGCATAACGTCTATGGTCTGGTGGTGTTTGACCGGCGGGATGCGATTCTGGCCTTGTTGAAGGGGAAAACAATCGTTCCATTACAGAAAACGCATAGCGAAGTGCCGGGAAAGTTCCGTGCGGGGGGACAATCGGCAGCGAGGTTCAGTCGCATCCGTGAAGGCGCATACAAAGACCACTTCAAGAAGATCTGCGATTACATGAAAAACCAGTTCCTGCCCCTGGGCAATAACCTGAAGGGGATTATTATTGGCGGGCCCGGAACGACGGTGCAGGATTTCATGGGACATGATTACCTTACCGGCGACCTGAAGAAGAAGATTCTGGGTACGAAAGATCTTAGCTATACGGAAGAAGTCGGGTTGCAGGAATTGCTGGACAAGTCGCAGGATTTGTTAGCCGAGGAAGAAATTGCCAGGGAAAAGAAGGCCATGGAGCAGTTCTTTAAGGCGATGCTGGTCAATCCTAAAAAGGTGACTTATGGTGAGAAAGAGACGTTAAAAGCTTTAGCGCTGAAAGCGGTAGACGTGCTGTTGTTGTCGGAAAGCCTGGAGGAAGACCGGATTTTTCAGCTGGAAGAGCAGGCGCAAGCGGGAGGAGCGGAAGTGAAAGTGATTTCCATTGAGACCCGGGAAGGCATACAGTTGAAGGATCTGGGAGGGATTGCGGCGATTTTGAGGTATGAGATGATAGAGAGTTGAACCTCAATATAGCTCCCGGGCCTCTGAAGTTTATTAAGATCTCTTGATTTTTGGCTTAAAACCAACAGATATCGGAATTTTCTTTTAACCACTTTTCTTTTTCTTAATGGTTAGGGATAAACCTTATTAACTTTTCTTTTTTCTTAGTGTTCCATGACGCTTATCCGGGACTCTTTCCACCGCCTTTTCCCCGGCCAGGAATTCCCCTACCAAACCTATCTCGAATACAACCGTCGTCTGGCCGATTTTAATGCCAATATCCGGCTGCAGAATAATACCATCTACCTGCACCTTAATTTGCAGTGGAAAGACATTGATGAAGAAATTAAAATTGGCCTGATCCAGAGTTTGTTGTTAAAAATACTGAAGAGGAAAGGACATACCTCTAATATTGAACTCTACAGCAATTTCATTAAAAGTATTCCGATTCTCACGTTTAAAACTAAAAGTGATCCGGTTTTGGAAGATTCTTTTCAGCGGGTGAGTCAGCAATTTTCAGTCATTTTTCAGGGCCAGCTCGAAAAGCCCAACCTTCAATGGGGAGAAGTTTCATTTCGAAAACTGGCTCATTACAATTTTCATAACGATACGGTCACGGTTTCTTCGACCTTCCAGGAAGCATCAAGAGCAGTGTTAGATTACTTAATGTATCATGAACTGCTGCATAAGCACTATACCTTTGAGCAGCGGAATGGAAGGAGTGCCTACCATACGCGAGAGTTTAGGGAAGCAGAGAGACTATATCCGCAGCAGAAAGAAATGGAGGGGGAAATTAACCGCTGGGTAAAGAAGAAGAGAATAAAACCTGCTTTCTGGCGGTTTTGGTAGTG
>JBBSWG010000011.1:7074-15508 GCA_038046425.1 Nanobdellota archaeon | reverse complement strand
CTCAGGCCACTTTCCTTTCTTCGGCACTCGCCTTGACTACTTTTTCCAGCAGGCAGTGCAGCTGCCCCTCTTCAAAGGCATACAGACGATAGACTCCCACCAGGGGATACGGTGAAAGCACTAAAGGCCCCCGCCCCTGAGGCTCCCGAAAGAAAAATTCTTCTTCCAATCCCTGCGGGCCAAAATGAGTCACTTTCCCCAATCCAGAATCTGCATAAGCAGTGCGCTTGATCTGATAAGCATGCACGCGGCAGTCCAGGGAGGTATAAGCTACCGGAAGAACCATGGCTAAATCTGTTTTCGTACCGGAATGCCGGTCCAATTCTTCTTCAGTAAGTGCAGAAGCAGAATGGCCATAAAAAAAGAAATCTGCTGGCAGCAACGAAGTCTGCCGTTTCCTGACCCGCTCAATGGCCGGATTATTATTGGTATAGCGCGCTACCCGGGCCAGGCGCTGATGTTTCCCATCATAAAAAAAAGCGCCATCCGCATCCTGGTGCTGTTCCAGAAACTGGGCCAGTTGCGGGTAAGTTGTGGCGGGCTGGAATTGAGGTGGCCGATGATCTAAAACTATCTTTTCCCGCTGCAATTTGCTGACTAAAGTCTCGCCATTCTCCAGAATCAGGCAACCCCTGGTGGTACTGTTTTCCCGGCCATTAGTTACCGGCTTCCCCTGCAACGACAAATGATCCAGATATCGGGGCAGGTTCTCCCGAACATGATACTGGACTAACCAATCAAATATTGGACTCCTGCGGGGTAAATCTCTGGGCGAATCTCTTGGCAAGACCCCTAATTGACCTCTTTGTGAAAGCATAGAGCAACTGGTATACACTAATCTATATTTAAACCTTTCTACCAGTAAATTTTTATTTTTTTCCATATTTTGCATTAGATTTATATATTAATAAAAATTTCTGTGTTATTTATGACTAAACTAGATACCACCCTCTTGTTTTACCGCTCGGAGAACCCCCGCTGTAAGCTGAAAGAGCTTTCTTCGCTGATGGAGAAGAGTCCGCAGCGGTTAAAGTACACCCTGAAACAATGGGAAAAAGAAAGGCTGATGTACAGCCCTTTTTCGATCATTGATTACTCTTTTTTCGGGCTGCATCTGTTCCGGGTTTATTTTAAGGGAGCGTATGTAAGTGAGAAGGATAAGCTGGTGTTATTGGCCATGCTGAAAGAGCATCCTTACATTGTTTCTTTCTATGAACTCAGCGGAGAATTTGACCTGGTGGTCGAGATGGAAGCGCCGAATGCCTCCCGCTTCAACAAGGAGCTGAAGAAACTGATCAGCCTTAGTCCGGCCTTAAGCAATTATAAGATCGTGGTCAATATTGTTTCCCACCTCTATCCGCGCTGGTATCTGCTTGGTGCTGTTTCTGGTAGTGTCTCAACGGGTGGTGCTGTTACTGGCAGCGTCTCCACTGCTATTTCACCGCTCCTCTCCGCAATGGAAGGCATCGGCAGGGACGTCATTGTTGGTGGTGATCGGCAGCTGGAAATTTTTAAAGCAGAAGAATTGGCTTTACTGCAGGCCCTGCACCGTCATCCCCTGTTGCGTTCCAGCAGCTTAGCGAAGCACACCAGCTTAAATATCAAGACGGTCATGTCTTTGTCTAAGAAACTGCACAAACGAAGGATCGTGAAAGGTTTTCGCTATGTGATTGACACCAACCGATTAGGCATTTACAAACATCGCCTGTTCCTGAAACTGCATAATCTGACCGCGGAACGGGAAACGGCGTTGATGGAATTCTTTACCCGGCAGCCGAATATTGTACAGCTCAATAAGACCGTCGGTGACTGGGATCTGGAGTTGGACCTGGAAGCGCTGGATAAAAGCGTGCTTCGTTCCTGTACTGCCGAATTGCGGGAGAAGTTTCGGGATTTGATCCAGACTTTTAACAGCATGGAATTCTACCAGTATTATCTAAAGAGTTTCCTGCCCCAGGCGCTGTTTGAGGAAGGGAAGGGGAAATAGATATTAAGTTCACCGCTGGCGAGCAGACTTTTAACCTACAAGAAGCGGACGTTTTTATTTTCTTACGACAATAGTCAGTTCCCCATTCTCTTCTGCAGTGTTGCATAAATAAAATCAAACCCCCCTCCACAGACTACTGCTGAGTAAGATTTTTGACAGCTCTGGTCCCTTTAACTTTATCTCCAACCTATCCCCCACCTCTACCTTTCCAACCATAGCTTTCCCTTTTCCCTGCCCACTACCCAACTCCAGCACATACTTCCCTTTCTCTCTCGACGTCCAGAAGGTAAACGGCCAGAAGTTTTCTTTTATCTCTACCACCACCTTATCCTTATTCACCACCAACACTGTAATCGGATAAAACACAAACCACATCTGTAAGCTCACTCGCCTTTCTTTGGTAAAAACCATCAGCAGATTCTCTCTGGGTCGGAACATTAAACCCAAAGACTGGGAAAGAAAGCTCTGGCCAAGACGCTCGTGAGAAGATACTATGGTCTTTCTCGTCTTGTTGATAATCATCTTCTGGTAAAAGTCTCTTTCCTTTTATAGATGAAATAGAGCATCCCCAGAAAGATGATAACTAAAATAACAAACCCCAATTTACTGTTGGTGTCAAAATAACGGATCGTGGCCCCGAAGGTTGCGGCAATGCTTCCGGCAAAGAGGCCCAGAACAATACTTTCCTGCTGCGGAGGTGCTTCCTGCGGAGATGCTTTCGGCGTCTTTTCCGTCTTTTCCTTAGGAGAAGGCAAGAACAAGGCCAAGAGTAGGATAGCCAGATTGAACAGGGTGATCAAGACGTACTTCTGCCCCTCATAGGCCTGCTTCTCCTGCTCAAAATGGTCCTGTTGGGCTTTCTGCTCTTTGGCACATTGCTGCTGCTGTTCTTCTAAGGCTTGCCGTTGCGTTTCGGACAATTTATCTGCCTCGGTGGGATAAGGATGTTTCCGGTAACAGTCGTCAAAGCCTTGATAGTAGGTGTCGGAACCGGTGTATTTTGGGAAAAACACGTTCGCGCCGAGAAAGACCATGGGCACATAGACTAACACGATCAGCAGGACATAGAGGGAGGTGATCCAGTTCATCAGGGATAGAGAATATGCTGAAACTATTTAAGGGTTTAGTTTAAATGTAATTGTTTAGCTTTTCTTTAGGCTGCGTAAATCTTCCCTGTTCTTACTTCTTCTGTAATCCTACTTCAGATGTTTCCAATTGAAATACACTATCACGCCAGCAGCCAGCACTGCAGCTATGCTCATCCATAGCGGTACATTCCAGCCAGCGATCTGGGCCGGCCATCGTAGCAGGAGCCGTAACAAATGCAGCAGTCCGATCACCGAAAAAACCGCCACGTTAATTCCTAATACAGTTTTGAGTTTACACATAAAGCTTCACCTCGTAACTAGGGGATAATTGCCAAAGATATAAAGCTTTTGGAGGATAATTTTGACAAATTCTCTGGCGCAGAAAATTATTTACCCTTTCTCCATCCTCCACAACCCCACCTCTACCAATATCTTAGGTTTTTCATGAAAGGGGAAAGCCGCTTTAATCGGAAATTCATATCGCCAGACGTCAGTGATGGTAAACCCATAATCTTTGCTGATAGCTTCCACAAAACTCCTGGTAGAATATTTATGCATACTATAAACTATCTTGGCTGCTGAAAACGCTTTCTCTAAAAATCTCTTGTCGGCATGCTCGGTTTTCGTGCCAAAAGGCGGATTTTGCACTGCCAGGTCCACCGGTTCCACAAATAAGCTGATATCACTCGTAATGAAAGCTGCTTCTCCCACGTCATACTCCTGCCGCACCTGGTCATAATTCTCCTGGCAAATAACCATAATCGCCGGATCTTTATCCACAAAAAAAACTTTCTTTGCCCCCAGAAGCAGCAGGCCTATACCTAGAATCCCGGGACCAGAAGCCGCATCCAGGACGGTTTTTCCGGCAACCTCTCCTTTCATCGCCATGTTCCAGACCCATTCGGCCGCAATCACGGCAGGAGTAGCATATTGCTCCAGCGGGAAGGAAGGCTGCGTGAAACCCTTCAGCCTGCTGAGATAGACTTCGAGGTCGCGTTGGGAACGGATCATAGACTAAGAGAAAAAGGCGAGGGTTTTAATTACTTTTGTATCTTGCATATGCGGGTGGGGAACGCCGCCGCCTAGGCGGCGTTCCCCACCACCAATCTCTATACTGAAAAAATCCAAAATCGAAACCTATATAAACCTGTTACCTTTTCCAGTTTAATGGGGTGGTAGAGAACAGCAGGAGTTAAAAGGGGTGTGTCGTTATCCGTTCCTACCAAAATATGTGGAGTAGCGAGAGCTTTGCCGATACTATAGCTTTGCTGATACTATATATCTCTGAGATACTCTGCAGGCACTGAACATCATGCAAACCAAACTGGATGATTTCCCGGAAGTGAAACAGGAATTTGAAGAGCATCTCTCGGCTATCAATGAAAATACGGCTGAGATTCAAGTCCTGTTTGATTTCCTGCAGCAGCTGGAGAAGAAGATTGATGCTCTTTCCCTGCGGCTGGACACGATCCAATTGGCGCTGAAAAGTAATCCCGCCATGATGGGCAGAAAAGAATATGCGTTAACCACGGTCGAAAAACAGGTCTTTGTCGCACTCTATACGGAATCTGCGCCGTTATCGTTTCAGGAGATTGCGGTAAAAGCGAATGTTCCCGCGGCTTTAGTGCCGGAATGCATCTCCTGGCTGATCGAGAAAGGGATTCCTTTAACCAAATCGTTCTACAATGACCGCCTGTTCCTGACTCTTGACCGCCAGTTTAAGGATCTGCAGGCTAAAGAGAATGTTATAAATTTGAGCTTAAAAAGTTTTATAGAGGGTTTTTGAACGACCAGTACTCTTTTACGTGGAATAGACCGCTGCTAACGCCGCCTCAAAACCCTCTGGTGGGGAGAATTGGTCTTTCCCATGCCAGAAAATTTTGAAAACCTACCAAAAAGAGGTCTTACCGATGAGAACAAAATCAACCGAGCGAGCAATCAACCAATCAATCAAACAATTAAACCAATCAATCAACCAGCAATTCCTAATCCTGTTTTTGGTCCTGCTTTTGGCTCTTCCCCTGGCCATCGCTCCCAGCCACCCCGAGGAAATAGATTCCGAGACTGGAGAGATTATTGGTGATATTTTTGGTGATCCGGGAATTACTCCCGACTCTATCTGGTACCGGCTGGAACCCTGGTGGGAACGAACCTTTGAGTCCAATGTTGATCATACTCGGGAACGCTTTGCGGAAATGCAAGCGATGCTTACTGCTGGCAACCAGGAAGCAGCGTCCAGGGCGGGAGAGGGAGTGCGGCAGAGCCTTACTTTTCTCCAGGGGCAAGTAGAACGAGCGCCTCAAGAGCAGGTATTGGATCAGGAAGGACAAGTATTTGAATATGAACGGTATATGCAGAAAATGCAGGAGTTCGGCGCAGCACCAGAAGCCCTGCAGGAAATTGATGATGTCCTCACTGAAACTCAGGTCCTGATTAACCTTCGGGAGGAAGAAATCAAAGAAGAGATCGTCCAGGGGCAAGGCCTTTCCTACCTGGAAGCAGAAGCTCAGGTCGAGCAGGCGGAGGAAGAACGTTTCAGCGAGGAATTTCAATCGCGCATCACGGTGGAGAATTTACAGGAACTGCACACGGAGTTAGATACAGCCCGGACAGAATTTGCCGCAGCGGCCCGAGCCGGCCAGGAAATTCCCCAGGCCCAGGCTCTGGGCACACTGCTTGAAGAAGCAACTGAAAAAGTGCTTCAGGCTGATGCTGCCTGGGAAGCTGGCCAGATCGGAAGGGCTTATGGCTTACGCACGGCAGCTGAGCATCTCCTGGAGAATGCCGATAACTTTCTTAATGAAAAAACTGGAGAAGAAAAAGTTAAAAGAGTTATCGGGTTAGCGAACCGGATCCAGGAACAGGATGAAAGCAGGAATCAACGCCTGATTGAAGTGATAGGGTTATCTGACGGTTTAGCGAGTTTTCCCCCCGAACAGCGGGAACAGATGATCCAGGCGGCTAAAACGCAGCAATTAATTCAGCAGCGGCACCAAGTCCAGGAAGAAAAACGAACCCAGCTTCAGGAGGAAGGAAAATCAAAGGAAGAGGTTGCCCGGACGCTGATGGAAGATTTTGCCCGGGAGTATGAGCATATCTATGGTGAGAAGTATTACTTACCTCCGGTAGCCGCAGAGCCGGAAGTAGCGGATGAAACATTCTTTCTGGTGCTGGCCGAGCAGGCCGCAGAGCGATTGAAAGAAACAAAAGGAGTAGTTGAAGGTGTTCCCTATCCTGATCCTTACACCAAATATGAATATACGTTTACGGAAGAAGGCTATGAATACAAGACTCCTTTAGGCATCGAGCATGAAGTGAAGACGCCGGAAATCAAAGATGCCTTGCAACAGGCGGAGAATCCGTTTGAGACGGGAACGGAAGTACTCAGTAAAGTAGTAGAAACCCCTGACGGGCCGGTGGAATATCGTTATACTGCGACTGGCTACGAAGTGCGCCTGCCGGATGGAGAAACGGAGGCGAAAGCGTATGATGTCGGCAAGCACGAACTGCCGGGCGGGGGGCTCATCGAGGTAAAACCCTATGGCTTTGAAATCGTGAAAGAGGGCGGGGAACGAAAAATCTATGACTATCATCCAGAATATAAAAATTTTGTCTCCACTGACGGCTATGTCTACATGCCGCCGGAAGGAACAGCCGTGCAGCAGGAAGTGCAATATGATTACGGTACTGGTACATTTACCTTTGCCCGGGGAGGGGGAAAAGAAGGGGGCAAATGGAATTATGATCCCACAAGCAGGGTCTGGTCGGAAGAGCGGGCCGAAGTGGGAAGGACAATTACCCTGGAGGGAAAGACATTTACAGTTGATGCTGCTAAAGGTTGGGTGGATGAAGAAGGTAATCCCGTTCCTCCTCCATCAGGCCAGCCCAGTTCTGCTGTAGGTGCTCCCGCTCAATTTTATCAGCCGATAACTCAGTCGTTTGCACCAGTAGGTACCACCATTTCCTATGAAGGGAAAGTTTATACTGTTGATTCTGTATTAGGGTGGTCTGTGGAAGGTAAGGCCGTTCCGCCTCCGCCCGGCCAGCCGAGTTCAGCGATCGGTTCTACGGGCGGATATGCCCGGGTAGGGACCACGGCTACTGTTGATGGCCGAAATTACATTGTTGATCCGGTGAAAGGCTGGATGGATGTAGAGACAGGAAATGCAGTTCCTCCTCCTTCTGGCTATACTAGCTCAGCAGTAGGAATGAGGATCGGTGAGACCGGTATTGGTATCGAACGAAATTACAATTTCGTGGAAGAGGGAAAAGCCTATTATTTTCCGCCGGGCGTCGATCCGGGAACCGTGCCGGATAAATCACAGTACGAAGTGAAAGATGCTCGTGGTTATGATCCGGCTTTTGGCACTGATTTTGGCGGAAGTGGACCCGGCTACAGTGTTTACACGTCAATAGATAATTATGGTCATATCCAGGATCCTACCACTGGCTATTGGCGCCCTGCTACGAGGGAAGAGGCAGAACAATCACAGAAAGAAGGGAAAGGCGGTGGGGAAAATCCAACTTATTCCCCAGCAGGATTTTACGGCACCGCCGCTAAAAATTATAATTTTGTGGAAGAGGGAAAAGCCTATTATTTTCCGCCGGGCGTCAATCCGGGAAAAGTTGAGGATAAATCTCAGTATGTGGTGGGCGATCCCCGGGGTTATGATCCTGCCTATAACACCTATTTTGTTGGTGAGGTAGGGATAGGTGCGGGGCAACCGCCGGCACCAGGAACGCCAGGGTATACACCAGGATATACTCCCGGAACTTCTGGATACACTACTGGAGATAGAACTGGAGATGCTTCATATACTCCGTACACCAGCTACGGCCACGTCCGTGATGCGACAACTGGCCAATGGAGAGGAGCAACAGCAGAAGAAGCGGCGGCTGGTGGCAAGGATTATTCTCCACCAGGAAGCACGGGTACGCCGGGAACATCAGGTAGTGGTACTGGAGGTACAACAACTGCTGGTGGGTATGACCCTGCTGCTGCAGCCAAGGGCTGGCCTGGCGGTGCCTTCCCCGGAGGAGTAGATCCCGGCTACGCATACAGCGGACCAGTCGAGGGAGGTAGCTATGGCAGTGCCTATAGCGGCGGTTATGCTGCTGGTTCAACAGGAACATATTCTGGAGGAGCGACTGCTGGTGGTTACACTGGAGGAAGTTATGGTGGTACCGGTGGTACCTATAGCGGCGGTTATAGTGCGCCAAGTGGCGGTGATACTGGCGGTTCAACTGGGGGAAGTACTGGTGGAGATACTGGTGGCAGTGCCCCAAGTGGCGGTGATACTGGTAGTTCAACTGGGGGAAGTACTGGTGGAGATACTGGTGGCAGTGCCCCAAGTGGCGG
>JBBSWG010000011.1:0-6974 GCA_038046425.1 Nanobdellota archaeon | reverse complement strand
TGTAATTGGTGAAACCAGCGAACCTGAATCTGAAGCCGAAGAACACCCGGTAACCAGATGGTTTTACAGGTTTTTGGGGATGGAACGAGGATAGAACGATAAAAACCCCTTGATTTTTATTCCTTGTATTCCGACAAACTATCCAGGGGACTCTTCACTTTCCGTAACTGCTGCTGGCTGACTTTCGTGTAAATTTGAGTCGTCTGTAGATTGCTATGTCCCAGCAATTCCTGGATAATGCGGATATCCGTCCCGGCTTCCAACAGATGGGTGGCAAAAGAATGACGCAGCTTGTGGGGTGTGAGATGCTTGATTATCCCGGCTTTCTGTGCCGCTTTCTGAACAATCTTCTGCACATTTCTAGGAGTTAAAGGTTTTCCCTGACCTCCCCTGAAGAGGTAACCAGTACGACGGTTGATCGTATTGACGTACTGCAAAATTTCTTCAGCAACATCTTCGGAAAGGATGAACATCCGGTCTTTTCCCCCTTTGCCCTGGCGCACCCAGCCAATCTTGTTGCCCAATTCCAGATCTTCGATTTTTAGATTCAGGCATTCGGAAAGGCGGATGCCAGAGGAATACAATACCTTGACCAGGATTCGGCTTTTGCAGTGGGTAAATGCTGCCAGCAATCTTCTCAGCTCTTCCTTCGTCAGCACTTCCGGCAGCTTTCGCGCGAGCTTGGGCGTTTTTAGATTCACCATATTCTTCTTCAAAATTTCATCGTAATAAAATTTTAAAGCCGCTTTGGCTAAGGCTACTGAAGAATGAGCATTCTTTTTGTCCACCAGTAAATGGCCTAGGTAGGCTTTGATATCTTTTTCCTGCACTTGTTCCGGCTCTTTCCTGATGAATTCTAAAAATTTCTGGTTCTGGTAGAGGTAGGTCTCGATTGTTCGGGGCGAGAAGCCGCGCAGCTGAAGTTCGCTTTGCAGGAGGTGGAGCATGGAGGGACGAATTCCTCAGAAGTTAATAAGGTTTTTGGAAGAGAATTTTTCCAAAATTCTCCCCCAAAACTATAAAAAGAATCCTGTCTCTACCCCTGCCCACGGACCCGTCGCCTAGCCTGGATAGGGCACAATATCTGGCCCAAGGCCTAAAAGTGTACGCCTCCTAAGCTTGGTCTCGGGAGTTCGAAGCAGGTTACACCAGTACGATGAGGTAACCGAATGAAAATCTCCCCGGGTCCGGTTTTTATTCCCGGAGAAATAGTTCTACCTGGCGGGCGGCAACGAGATATTTTTTGAACAGAACAATAACCAATTCCTTCTTCTCGGTCGGTACCAGAATAGCACTTTTTCCTACTTTTCTCCCGCCGATGGTTTCGACCAGGCCAGCATATCGTTTCCGCTTGCCTTTAACGCCATAAAGCTTATTGAGAAAAGCGCCACGGTTTTTTCCAATACTTTCCCAATAGAACAAGGTGTAAGGCCGGGAAGAAAGTTCTTTTTCTCCATATCTCATCCAGAGCACAATGCCGGTACTTTGAATACTGGAGTATAAGCTTTTCCACTTATAAAGCTCTCCAACTTTAATGCTGATTTCATTGGCCACACCGATAATATTAAATAAGGCCGCTTGCCGGCTGGTAAGAAATAAAGAAAGTATTGACTGAATTTTCTTTTCCAGCCGAGGATACTTAGTGTCTATAAATAAGTCGATATCACTCTGGGGTGTAGCTTCTCCTTTCGCTACCGAGCCATAAAGGATGAAAGCATCGATATATCCCACCTTCTCACCTAGTTTTCCAACTAGATAAGATACAAAGGTGCTGGCATAAGCCATAATTTCAGCAGAGTTTTCCGATTTCATTTTCAATCATTCTTTTCATCTCCAGAAATTGATTCATTTTCTCCTGGAGTAATTTCTCCTCGCTGACTGGTGAGCCGTAGGCTAAGTCATCTCTGCTTCGTTCAACTGCTGAACCCAGTTTAAGGAGGAGTTCAATATTTTTAACCGTCTCCAAAGGAGCTATAACCTGTTGCTCCAGCTTCTCTTTAATCCTCTTCTGCTTAAACCAGTCATGCTTGATGCTAGCGCCGCTTTTCATAATCTGCAGCTTCTGGAAATAAATGGAAAACAGATCGCAGACTCCTAAGGAAAGCACCAAAGCCAGACGACGCTGATGGCTGGCTATCCCCCGAGGATCGGCGAGAGCAGTATTTACTTCATCTAGTACTTCCTGCAGGCTTTCTAAGTGTTTCTCGAGGCGCATGGATCCATTAAGACTGTTGTCTTTAAAAATCTTTCTAATTTTTAATTAAGACAAACGTCTTATAGGAGAAAGCGGTGACCGTGTTCTCCCCTGGTCCGCTTTTTATTCCATTATAAAATACAACTGTTTCGAGCACAACCATTATAAATTTCCCCTATCTAAAGCCTTCATGAGCATCCAAAGAGACCTGCAACATCGTATTGACCAATTTCTGTTCGATTGCGGCCGAAATAATTACGCGCCGCCGGAGATCATCAAAGCCCATTGGGCTAAGCAGCAACTTAGTTACCTCCATGAGATCATTGAGGCCTTAGAACACTATGATCCGCAGGAAATCGGTTACTATCAGCATAACAAAAGAACACCGCTCACCATCTCGCTGTATCTCCGGGAATACCTGGAAGAGCGTGTTTCCCGCTGGCAGACACGGGAATTAGTGAATACGGCCTATCAGGAAGCAGAAGCATATCTGCAACAGCGGGGGTTCAATGCCTCATTGGCACCGGCAACCGCTCTGCCTCGTTCTCAGGCCAGCCATTATCAGCAGGAGGGAAATGACGGTGCTGATCCCCGACTCGTTTACGATTCTGGTACTTCGTCACCTTCACCACGCCGGCGCCGCCGGAAGAATTATTACACGGGTATTGAAGAGCTGGTAAAGAAAGCGAAGGTTTAAATAGTTGAGAGGTTTACGTACGATTATTCTGAATGTTGTTCTTCTTCCAGTTAGTACTTTCTATTAATAGGAGTGTCCTAACCGATTATCCTATCCTAAACTCTTGATCATGCCCTCGCTCACCCTTATCCCAGAAGGAATCCGCCTCTTCAGCTCCAGCTGGAAACAGCGCTTTGCTCCTAAACAATACGCCGGCAATGCCCAAGAAATCTGCCAACAGATCGTCAACGACTGCTGGAATGGCCAATTCTTTCAGACTTCTACCAGCAATTTTTGTCAATTCTGGACGCGGGATTTTGGCTTCTGTACTGCTGCCCTGCTTAAACTAGGATATCAGCAGGAAGTCCGGCAGACCTTAAAATATGCACTGCACCGGTTTTACGGAGCAGGTAAGATCACGACGGCAATAACTCCCCAGGGAAAGCCCTTTGACTTCCCCCGGATGGCCGTAGATTCCCTGCCCTGGCTGATCCATAGCTTGCGCCTGACTAAGTTTCCCATTTATCAGTATACAGACTTTCTTAATCAGCAGATCCTGAAATTTGTCGAGCACGTCGTCAATCCTTACACCGGTTTAGTGCAAGGTGACCAGCATTTCTCTTCAATGAAAGATTATGCTCTCCGCCAGAGCTCCTGCTATGATAATTGTATGCTCGCGATGCTGACCCGGGATTTGCGAGAGATGAAAGAACTGTCTAACCTTTTACGTAAGTATGATTATCATTCTTTGCTACGACAGCATTTCTGGAACGGAAAATATTTTTATGATGATTTGGCTAAGCAGAATTACGTGGCGGGGGATGCCAACGTCTTTCCCTTTCTTCTCGACATCATCAACGACGAGGAAATGCTGCATTCTGCGCTCCGGGAAATCCAACAGGCCGGTTTAGATGCACCCTTTCCTTTAAAATACACCGCTTCGCGGAAAAAAGTGAAGTTTATATGGGAAGAATTATTCGTCCGTAATTATGAAGGGAATACCATTTGGACCCATTTGGGGCCGCTATACATTAAAATAGTACAGCAAATCGATAAGGAGAAGGCGGAGCAGTATAAACAAAAATATACTGAATGGATCGAACGGGAAGGAAATTACCGGGAAGTGTTCCGGGAGAATGGGAAGCCTTTCCGGACTCCTTTTTATTCTGCAGACCAAGGAATGCTCTGGGCGGCGAATTATCTGGTATTGTGAGGTGTTTATATTTGTTTGGCAGAGTCCTGATGAGCAAAGGTTTAGAACAAATCATCGCCTTTAAATACTTCGGCTTTCTTTCCTCTCCTTAAAAAGAGGCTCATGTACGAACACAAAATATCCCTGGCAGAACTGTACGGACGTCTCCGCTCCTCTGCAAAAGGTCTGACTTCCACTGAAGCAAGCAAACGTCTTACCGAATACGGCTCAAACATTCTGGAAACCAAAGAGCGTTGGCTGCTCCTGAGAAGATTCCTGAACCAATTCACCAACTTCTTTGCCCTGTTGCTGTTGGTAGCAGCCGGGTTGGCGTTATGGGCTAACCGCATCTCTCCCGGGCAAGGCTATTTTCACATTGGCCTAGCCCTACTGGCGGTCGTGCTGCTTAATGCTGTCTTTACGTTCATCCAGCAGTACCGCTCTGAAAAGATCATGGAGCAGTTCCGGAAGATGCTGCCGCTGAAGGCAGAAGTGTTGCGGGATGGAAAGCATAAGCAGGTCCCGGCAGAAGAGCTCGTTCCCGGTGACATCCTGTTTATCTCCGCCGGCGATAAAATCCCCGCCGATGCCCGCTTAATCGAGGAAAATACCCTGAAGGTTGACCACTCCTCCATCACTGGTGAAGCCGAGCCGCAGCTGCGAAAGTTAGAATGCACTCATGAGGACCTTCTGGAGTCACGTAACCTGATCTTTTCCGGAACTTTAGCGATGACGGGCGATGGCCGGGCCCTGGTCTATGCCACGGGAAAATATACCCAGGTAGGCAGGATCGCCAGCTTGACTAAAGAAGTGCAGAGAATAGAAACGCCCTTGCACAAGCAACTGCAGCGTTTTGTCTGGCATATTTCAGCTATTGCCGTGGTACTGGGCATCGTTTTCTTCCTCGCCGGACTGGGGTTACGGCAGGAGCTATTGCCGAGCTTAATTTTTGCCGTAGGGATCATCGTGGCCAACGTGCCGGAAGGGCTGATGCCTACGGTTACATTAGCCTTAAGCCTGGCTTCCCGGCGGATGGCCAGGAAAAATGCTTTGGTGCGTAATTTAGAGTCTGTCGAGACGTTAGGCGCGACCACGGTCATCTGCACCGATAAGACGGGAACACTGACTGAGAACAAGATGTCTATCAATAGCATCCTCATCGATCTCGCCGAGCGTAGCACGGCGGAGAAATTGTCGTCTGCAGAAATGCTCCTCCCTTTAAAGACGATGACCCTCTGTAACAATGCCCGTTATGAGAAGAGGAGATGGCTCGGCGATCCCACTGAAACCGCGTTACTGGAATTTGCCCAGCGGTTTATTGATGTACAGAAACTGGCAGCTAAAGAAAAGCGCCGGCACGAGCTACCTTTTGATTCTAAGACAAGAAGGATGATCACGATAAATAGGGGAAGCGATAGCCAGGGGAGCAATACGCAATTTGCGTATATGAAAGGAGCTGTCGAAGTTGTTCTTCAGAGCTGCAGCCATTATCTACTGAATGGCAAAGTAAAGTTATTAACCCCTTCTATGCGAAAGCAGATTGAACGTATAGCTTTCTCCTGGGCTTCACGGGGAGAGAGAGTGTTAGGGTTAGCCTATCGGGAAGCCGACGGGGTCGAGGAAGCTCAAAAGATTAGGGATAAATTCATCTTTCTCAGCGTGCTGGGGATGGTCGATCCTCCCCGGCCAGAAGTACCGGAAGCCATTCAAAAATGTAAATCGGCTGGGATTAAAGTGATAATGGTAACTGGTGATCATAGTTTGACGGCAGAGGCCTTGGCGCGGAAAATCGGCCTAATCGATAATGGCAAAGACGGCAAAGCAGCCAGCAAAGCCACCATTATCACCGGTGAACAGCTTGATACAATGGATGAGCAACGCCTTAAGAGCATCCTGAAAAAGGAAAACCTGATTTTTGCCCGTACCAATCCTATTCAGAAGTTGCGGATCGTCAAGGCCTTGCAGGCAATGGGGGAAGTGGTGACGGTAACGGGAGACGGCGTCAATGATGCTCCTGCTTTAAAGAACGCCGATATGGGCGTAGCCATGGGCAAAAGCGGCACGGAAGTGGCCCGGGAGGCAAGTGATTTAGTGTTGATGGATGATAACTTTGCCACCATTGTTAATGCGGTAGAAGAAGGCAGGACTATTTTTGACAACCTTAAGAAATTTATTACTTACATTCTCACCAGCAACGTGCCAGAGATTATTCCGTTCATCGCTTTTGCCCTGCTCAATTTACCGCTGGCAATCACGGTGGTGCTGATCCTTTCCATTGATCTGGGGACGGATATGCTGCCGGCAATAGGCTTAGGCTCAGAGAAGCCGGAACATGATGTCATGCATAAGCCGCCCCGTTCACGAAAGGAAAAGCTGCTGACTAAATGGATGCTCCTTCGTGCCTATGTGCTGATGGGGATGATTCAGGCTGCTGCCGGATTTTTTGCTTTTTTCACGGTATTGTCGCGGGGAGGGTGGAAATGGGGGCAAGAATTAGCTTCTCCCAATCCTTTGTATCTTAAAGCTGTCACCGCTTTTTTTGCGGCGGTGGTCGTCTGTCAGATCGCTAACGTCTTGATCTGCCGGGCCCGCCGGGAGCCGTTATACAAAATCGGCTTCTTTTCCAACTGGCTGGTGTGGCTGGGAATTTTGGTGGAGATAGCGCTCCTGCTGCTGATAGTTTATTGGCCGGTCCTACAGCCGTTTTTAGGTACGGCACCACTAACTCTGGGAGAATTATTGTTAGGAGTTCCTTTTGCCCTGTTTATGCTGGTGCTGGATGGACTGAGAAAATATCTGCTGCGGAAGAAGGTGGGGTGGGTAGTAAAATATGGAGAATGGTGAAGTGGAGGAGAGATAGAAGAGTGGTGAAGTTAGTGGTAAAGTTAATGGAGAAGTGAGTGGGGTGAGTG
>JBBSWG010000010.1:2068-13439 GCA_038046425.1 Nanobdellota archaeon | reverse complement strand
GAAACGCTATGGTGAGGCGTAGCCACAGCTACGCGGGAATTATGCAACACAGCAAGAACAAGAAGCAATTTAGCAGTGTTACAGTTTTATCTGCGGGGGGATTAAAGGCAGATTGATTTTTAACTGTTTCAGCTTGAATTCTTTCCCACCACCCCTTTCAACGCCCGTACCGCCACCTCCACCTGCTTCCGGTTCGGCTCTTTCGTGGTGATCTTCTGCAGCCAGATGCCCGGAGCGAGCAGCATTCTAGTCATCCCGGAACGCGGATAGCGGTCACCGAGCTTGATCAGCTCATAGCCAATCCCGGCAATCACCGGCAGCAACAGGATCCTGCCTCCCAACTTTATCCACCACGGTCCCGTCAGCAGGGAAAAAGCTAAAATGGAAATGATCAGTACCAGAAAAATGAAAGCTGTCCCGCAGCGCTGATGCTCTTTAGGAAATTGTTGAATATTCTTCAGCGTTATTTTCCTCTTAGCTTCATGACAGGCAATCGTCTTATGCTCGGCACCATGGTAGCGGAAGAGAATCTGGACATCTTTCATGGTCGAGAGGATCCCTAAGTAGCCCAGGAAAATGGCTACGCGGAGCAGGCCATCAACCAAATTAAATAGTATTCCTTCTGTCTGCAGCAGCTTGGCGGTAAAGAAAGGTACGGCGATGAAGAACACTATGGCTACCAGCAGGGAGACGAGGATCGTCCCCGCCATCTCTTTCTGCGAAATCTTTTCTTCTTTTCTCAGCTGCTGGTTGCTGCTCCATTGCAAGGCGGCGATGCCGTCTTTGAGCATATAGGCTAAGCCGACGATCCCACGGATGAAGAAGAAGTCAAAGAATTTAGGGAATCGGCTTTTCTCTTTCTTGACCCTGATTTTCCCGTTGGGCAGGCGCACGGCTACGGCATAACGTGCTTTATCACGCATCAGCACGCCTTCAATCACCGCTTGTCCGCCGAGGGGCATGCCTGGCTTGATTAAAGCTAAGATATATAAACGTATTTGTGGAAAACATAACCAGCACCAGTTTTCTCTTAGGGCTTAGAGCTGGTACTATGACCTTTTTCTATTTGTTGAAATAATAAAGTAATAATAAATTCTACTTTTAGTGTATTGGCACGAATAAATTCCAGATTCACCATAAATCCTTCATATGAAATACGGTTGCGGTACTCTCGCAATTGTTGCAAAAATTGCCGTGTTTGCTCACTAAACCCATAATGCTTAACCACATATTCAATCAATTCCTGGTGGGCGCCTTCACCCTTAACTTTTATGCCTTCTTGCACCGTAAGTGCTTCCAGCAAGTTATGGATAATATCATAATAGTCCAGTAAGGTATTGCTAGGATAGCGCTCGGTCTCCGTTTTCTCAAGACGTTCCAAAGTGATTTTTGCTATCGCCACCAAAGCGGCTGACTTCTGCTTATCGGGAGTAATCTTGATAATCATAGATACCCCTCTAAAAAACCATGCAGCACGACACCATTAATGATGTTATTCTTAAGTTCCCGGGGATATGAGGTAAACTGCTCTTTAAAATGCAGCTCAATCTTTCGCGCTAACTTTTTTTCAAATGAAGTCAGTTCTAAATCTTCTTTTTTAGATTCTACAAATAAATCGATATCGCTCCCTTCCGTATCTTCTCCTCGTTGGTAGCTGCCAAAGACAACGACCGACTTGGGTAATAATCGCTCTTCGATATAGGCAATGACGCCGGACTCCAGCAGCGCCTGGAGGTTATATGCTCTCTTGTATTGGGTAAATAGCTTGTTGCTTCTATTTGCCTGATAAATGGGAAATCGTCGTTTTCCTTTTCTTTCCTCTTTCCGCTGGACGAGACCTCGTTTCACCAGCAGCTGGAGGTTCTTCTTCACGGAGGTATGGGCTAGATGGATAGCTTTACTAATATCCTTAAGGGTCTGCTCTGTTGTCGGAAAGCGAAAAAACACGCTTTCCACCAGCCACAAGCTACTTTTTTGTAACATATGTTACATTATTGTAACAAGTAGTATTTAAAAGTATCGGTTTTTTGGCGGGGGCCGTGCTCCCCAAACCTATTAGTTCAATGCACTGAACCAAAAAGCTTAAGCGGAAAGAGCCGGTTTTCTTCCTAATTGATGAGGTGCATTACGATGAAAAATGGGCCATTACCCTTAAAACTATTTATGACAAAACCGAGAAAGCTTTTGTTCTGGCCACGGGTTCTTCCAGCCTGGCCTTACAGGCACCGCCCGATTTGACCAGAAGGGTATTTAGTATGGCAGTTCCACCATTAACTTTCCGAGAATTTCTATACTTGAAACGGGGTTTAGAGGAGCTGATTTTATCGTGGTTAACAAGAGCGACAACTCCAAAATTGCCCTGGAAGTCGGTTATGGCAGTAAAGGAAAAGAACCAGTGCTGCAGACGATGAAAAAGAAAAAAGACAAATTTCGTATTTATTACCTTATTTATGAGGAAATCAAAGCGGTCTATTTGGTAGGATTAAGCGAAAAGAAAGATCAACAAAAGATTATCAACACCATCTGGCTGTTCAAAAAAACTTCCCCAACCCGGTCTGGCTGCTCTCTTTAAACAAGTTATCTTCACTATAACCCAGCACCGCAAAAATGCTGGCTACCGCCGGCAATAACTGATGATTAATGTAATAATCAGCATCATACTCGCCTTCTTTCACCTCGCTGGGCAATTTCGCCCGCTCCCGCACTAAACCCGTGCCTCTGCCGATGATATACTCGACGATCGTTCCCGGAGGAACACTCTCACCTAACCATTGCAGCCGTCGAGCGATCGTCACGTGCGGGCCAACCGAAGCATAGTTATCCAACTCCCGGGTAATCTGCGTCTTGATGATCAATTGCTGGTTGGAAATCTCTCCCCGCTGGAGCTTTTTGACCGTTTCCTTGACATACTGCACCGCCGCTTCCACCTGATTGCTCAATACCAGCGACAATACTTTTTCCTGAACCTCTTTGCCAATCTTAGACCAGTTCCGCCTTACGGTTTCAAAGCCGGTAATTTTGACTTTACCTTCCTTATCAATCAGCGCATAGCGTTTTTTTGCCCCGCGTTCCGTGCCTTTCTGGGCCACGAAAATTCCCTGTGGATAAAAACCCTGGAATTCCAATTCCATGTGGCCCGGCAGGTCAAAATTGATCTCGTTCATGAATTCTAAAGCCTGGTCGAGAATCTTCGTTCCCAGGAGGACGAAGCAGGAATCAGTGTCCGAATAGCATACCTTAAAACCTTTCTCTTCCGCTTTCTTGATGGTCTGCTTGATGTAACTTCGCGCGTATGCTGTAGTGGAAGCCGCACTCTCTAAGCTATACCAGCGTGCACCATAAAAACCTAAGTAGCCGTAGAACGAATTAGCTAAAATCTTTAAAGCATAACTCCGTGCTTCCAGGATTTTAGTGTCGTTGCCTTTCGCTTTCTCCTCTTTAATTAAGCGTTTGAGATCAGCTCTCCGTAAAATCAGCTCCTCTAACACCGAAGGAAGAAACTTTTTCTCGCGCTGGCAGAACCAATATTCTTCTTTTCCCGGGTTTTCCGGGACCAGTTCTTTTTCCCGGCAGCAGGCACATCTAAAACCTTCCGGCCCGATATTGTGGGCCGTGATGATCGTGGGATAGAGCGAACGGAAATCAAAGACGATGATGTTCTGGTACAGTCCAGGGGATGGTTCCTTGACAAAACCGCCTTCAATAGACCTCTCGCGGCGCTCTTCCGTTTCCTGATCAGCGGGCTTATTGGGAGCCAGCACGTTAAATTCCAGCGCCCGTTTCAGGATATAGTTCTCCACTAAACGGCTGAAACGCATCCGGATAAGATCAAAGGTTGGAAGGCCGATCAGCTTGGTGAATTCCATCATGTCCGGCAATAATTTCTGGCATAATTTTCCCGCTAAATGGGCATCATGCAGATTATAGGCACAAAAATCAATCAGGCGTTCCGGTTCCGCATCCCAGACGTGGCTCAGCTCATCCACGTTGACCGGGTGCTTTTTATGCCCTAATAATTCACTGGAAACTGCATCCAGGCTGAAACTTTCCGTCTTTAGGTCTTTGCCAAAAATGTTGCGGATGAATTTTAACATGTCCAGATGCAGCATTCCCTTGATTTTCGCTTCCCCCTCGCGGAAGGCGGAAGTAGCCCGGCTTCCTCCGCTGCCGACAAGAAGCTCGCTGCCGTCTAAGCCCAGATCGAGGCGGATCTTATGCTTATCGGCCCGTGCTTTCAGGTAGGGAAAATCAAACCCGTCGGTAAAGTAGCCAGTGATAAGGTCCGGATCGTACTGCACCACAATATCGCGAAAGCGTTTCAACAGCTCTACTTCATCCTGCACGTGCTCCAGGTAATCCAGTTGGTGGGGAAAGCGTTTCCAGGTGAGTACTTTCTGGAATTCTGTTCTTACTCTTTCTTCCTTTCTCGCCTCATCAATTCCATCATTAATTCCACTATCAACTTCATAATTAATTCTACCATCAGCTCCACCATCAATTCCATAGAGGCCAATCATCAGAATCGGATTTTTAGCTGGATCTATTTCCCGCCGCTGCGAGTACGTTTCAATGTCCAGGGCCAGAATTTTCGCATTGGGAAGAGCTTCTTTACTTTCCTGTCCTATGGTATCAGCGAAAAAAGCCGGTACGCGGAGAGCGTCTTCTTTTCCCAGGCTGCCCGTCGCTTTTACTAAAGTCAATGGGGTAATCCCTTTATCCCGGAGATAGCGATGGATGAACAAAATATCTTTTTCATAGCATGGCAGGCCCCAGGATTCTAATTCCCGGCTTAATGGAGGAACGGCTTTGGGAAAATTAGTGTAAATTTTAAGGAATGGTTCTTTCGTACCGAGCAATTCTTTTTCCAGTTCTTCCCAGGAGACGATTTTTGCCACGCCGTCTCTGGTTTCCAGAGCCAGCCCAGTCAATTTGGAAAACAGCAACTCCTTATCCACCCCCGCTAAGCGCGCATAAAAGAAAGGCTGATGCTCCTGAATCACGCAGATCTTCTTGCCGGCAACTGTTTTGCCGTAGAGATACACCAGCACTTTCTCGCCCTTCAGCTTGTAGTCAAAGTCGTAAGGGTAAAAATGGAGTTCCATGGGGGGGTTAAGCTTCATCATCCAGTGAGCCTGATAGAGTTACTGCTCATAGTCGCTTCTCATAGTTACTTCTAATGGATAGTATTGGATAGTATTTTTTATAAAGGTTATGCAAAAGTTCCGAAGGCGACGTTGAGATTGGCATATTTCACGTAAAACAGTACCGGTTATTCAAAACCATCCCCAAATCTTTATATAATTTAACTGATTTCCTTCCTTTGATGAAACGCAAATCAAAATGAAACGCAAACCAGCCAAGGCTGCGGATACCGACAAAAACCGCCGTCTGGACTTATTCCTGCAGCAGTTGCAGATAGAGGAAGAGAAGAGGAAGCAGATCGTGGGCTACATGGAAAAAATTGCCCAGGAAATCCTGCAACAGAAGACTGAGCCCAAGCTGAGGCTGAAAGGGCTCTAAATCAAACTAATTTCTATCCTTTTACGGCATCCTCTTCAACGACTTCAATAAATAATTATCTTTCCCGTCTACCGCTGCGATTTTATCTGGCTCTTCTGTGGCCCTAATTTCCTTCTTTGCCGGTGCCTTGCCAATGTTCACCAGCTTATCCCCTTCCTCTTTCAGCAGCAGGAAAGCGGTGTCCATCTCCTCGTCCATCAACTGCTTAGGCGGCCAGGACAAAGGCAGGTTATCATTTTCCCGCCGGGGAATGATCTCCAGGGCAAAATGCGGCACTTGCTGTCCTGCCGGCAGGCCATTCTGAACAATGACGTTGGTTCCCTGCGCGCCAATACTTTCAAAGACCGCGATGCCAGCTTTATTGGCGAGAGTGGCACATCTCCGTAAAATCTCGTCCGGCACCAGCTCAAATATCGTAAAATGCTCTTTGGGAAAGATCGTGATCTGCCCCGGTGCGAGAGCGGTATCTTTTACCGCTACGACCACCTCTTCGTCCTCATAGATCAGATGTTCCTTTCTCGTCCGCAACTCACAATAGTCACATTTTATCATGGTTATTATTATTATTATTATTATTAGGCAAACAATTTAGCAATGTCATCCAGGCTGATGCCTTCGTCACTTTTCGTTTTTTCTTTTGGGGATAGTTTTGGGGATGATGGTCGTGATGGTTTCTCTTTTTTGGGTTCCTCTTCTTCTTCTTCCTCCTCTACCTCTTTAAATTCAGCCTCTACCTCCTGAGCCTTTTCTCTTTTCACCTCTTTCTCCTTGACGGGAGCCTTTTTTTCTTCCCCTCGTCCCGACGCTTCCGCCCGTACCACTTCCTTCTTAATACCCAAGAGCTCATTCAGGCGCTTCTCTACCAGCTGCTGTACTTTCTGCTGAACCTGAACTTCCAGGTACTTTTCCTCACCCGGCAGCAGGCCGTCGCCTTCTTTCCGCGGGATGAGATGCAGCAGGAAATGCTGTGCCCGCTGCCCGGCGACGAGGCCATTGGCGATGAACAAGGTGGTCCCACCAACTTTCAACGCCTTCAGCATTACTTGGGACAAGTATTTGGCGACCAGAAATAGGTGGCTGGACTCTTTCTCCGGCACTTGGGGCATAATGGCGTAATGCTCTTTAGGCAGGAGCAGGATATGGCCAGGCGCAGCGGGATTGATGTCGAGAATAGCGATGCTTAACTCATCCTCATACACTTTCTTGGCTGGGACTTTTCCGGCAACAATTTGGCAGAAGATACATTGCTGTTTCTGGAACTGCTTTAGCTCTTCGGGCGACATCCGTTTGATCTTCTCCTGCAGTTCTTTGGCCTGCTCTTCGGTCATTTGCTCGGGCATGAGAAGGGGAGGGATGAAATGTTTATAAAAGTATCGAGACCATCAGAAAAGAGTCTACCATAACTCCATCATAGTCGAAGATAATGGCTTTGATCATTTTTGCAGATATTTTACCAGTTCTTTGGCGCTCCACACTTTCACTCTGTTTTGTTTCTTAAAATGGTGCTGCAGAAACCTTTTCAGAATTTCCCCTTTTATTTTATGCCCGATCTCTTCGGCATCTTTTTCCGTAAATTCACTTTTCTCCAATAATGTGTCCATCCAATGCAATTCCTTTACTTTCTTCTCAAACGCCTGCCGAGCCACGTCACTCCATTTTATTTCAGAATGGACCACCATCTTCTTGTGCAGTTCTTCTGGTACCGATAAAGTCATGTTGGTCATTTTTTATGCACCAGTGGGTTTTATGTGTTAACACATATTTAAGCTTTGTGGTGATATGGTGAAAAATTAGACTTCGTTAATCATCTAAATGGTGACTTTGGGATGAGAAAGACATAATTTTAACGACAACTGTTACTAACATTTTCTAATAGTTCCAGCGCATAGGTGTGCAACTGCTGTTCCAGGGATCTGTTTGGAAACTCTAATTTGTCAAGGCAGAATCGTAGCTCACTTTTAGTAAAACTCACCGTAGCGCCACCTAGAATACTATTAAGACCACTACCATTTTTTTTAACAGCCCAGTGATAAATACTGATATAATCATCGGAGGTGAACTTATCATCATATCCTTTCTTCGGCACTTCAAACCCGGCCAGGGCACAATACATTATTAAATGAGTTAAATAACTTGTAAAGCATATGAGGAGAGATAGATACATCGTCATGGATCTGATACTATTTATTTTGGGTGAAACCCTGGATAAAAAAGTGGAATGGGCCAGGCGTTGGAGAAAATATTTACCGAATCCCGATTCCATCATCAGTGATCTTGAGGAGGAATATTTGGCTTCAGCGTCCCCTTTACGCCGCACTTTACTCCAGGAACGCATTGAAAGAATAATTACTAGGGGAACACCTATTGAGGAGGAAACCAGAAATAAGAAAAGAAGTTATGAGGAACAGTTTTATGAAGGTCATGCTGCTCAGGGTGGGCGGATAATCGAAGTTGAAAGCCATATTGCGACCAGAGGGAAGCACCAGGGAAAGTTGCTTCACTTTGGGCAGCCGGCTAATGGCCGGTACATTTGGATTGTCGATGAGGAAGGTAACTTTATCATTGCTAACCGGCAAGCGTTTCATCATGAAATGCCCCAAATGAATAAAGCGAAGCTAGACTATTTCCATAGATTATATAAGCTTCCCCATGCTACTGTAGCCAAAGGGAAAAGCGTTTATGGCTCGGGCGAAGTATTGATAGAAAGCGGTTTGGTACGAGAGTATAATACTGCATCGGGGCATTATCTGGAGTTAGATAGTGTTGATCAGTTTAATGCCCAGGGAAAAGAAGTATTTGAATATTTTCGAGAAAAGGCGGGGTGGGAAGAGGCAAAAAGTGGAGCCAAATATATTTTCAAAAAATTTAGAAAACGACCAACTTAGGAACCTTGCTTTTTCAGAAGATTGAAAATAATCTCAAAAGCAGCTTCTTTCTCTTCTTTTTTAATGAGAGGCAACCGGACGGTTCTCACTGTTGTTATTATTTCTTCAAGGTTTAACCCTTCTTCCTCGCAGCGCTGGAGAGCCGCTAAATAGACTCTAGCCCGATAATTAAATAATTTTCTTTTTAGACTGTCTTTGGTGAGAAGATCATAGTAACCCCCTTCCAAAGTTGCTGGATTTACTTGCCGTAAAAGTTCTTCATAGCTAATCCCGGCATGCCGGCGCAGGAAGCTATCGGCTTTGTCCAGATACGGTTTCAGCGGCTGAGGGGAATAAGGATTGACAGTATCAAAGAAAGTCTTAGCCTCGGCCATATAATTAAAGAAACTCTCTACCGTTTTGTTCTCTATAGCTTTATCAACTGGAGTAGGGGGGGTAGTGGTTATCCGGGGAGCAATAACTTTATCCCGGGAGTCCGGAAAGTATTCTCTATTACTTTTGGCTTCAACCATCCTATCCCTAAAAGGCGTAATACTTTTTAAGCTTTGTGTCGGGATGTTGTTGAATTGGAAAAAGTCACTAAAAAATCGTAAAGTGTTTTAACACTTAACACTAGGAATAATGGCTTTGATCATCACCGAAACTCCTGCACATTCCTAAACTCCAGCTTGACAAACTTACGGAATTCCAGCCCTCGTCTCTTCAATTCCAGCAAGGCCAGCTGCACGTGGGTGCTGCCTTTAGGCACTTCAAACCCGGCTAACGCGCTCAGGTAATTAAGCTGCTGTAATCCAGCTGCTCGCGCTAAGATGGAAGCTGCGGCCACTTCCACATACTTTGATTCGGCTTTCTCTTCCTGAATATCGCCGACGACACAGCCGGGAAACTTGTCCACGACATGTTTTCCCGTGCTTTTTCCCAGTCCTTTCCCTAAATCCTGGGCGGCATCCTGATGCAGCTTATTGAGCAGCAGAGTAACTTTCTGGCCATCGCCGCCATGATTATATTCTTCCGGCAGCACGCTGCGGATTTCACACTGGACCAGCTTCTTGATCTTTTCCGCTAAGGGGATGATTTCGCCATCACTGAGCGTCTTGCTATCCTGCACACCTAACTCCTGGAGTTGTTTCCGGATACCATCATCTGCCCGCACGGCCGCAACCACTAAGCCGCCAAAGGTATCACCCTTTAACGTTTCATCGCTGCCAATGATCCAGCCGGTTTCCTTGCGGAACTGCTCCAACTTTACTTTCTCGCCAATACCCTGCTTTTCCAGGAATTTGGTCATCTCCTTGACTTCCGGCGGGCTGCCCTGCACTAACAGCTTGCCCGAAGTGTATAGAATCAGGGAAACATAGCCTTTCTTGAGCCGCAGTTGCTCGTGGATGGTCTTGGAAAGTTCTTTGGTAAAGCCTTTCCTGGCCAGTTTTTCTAAAGCTTCTTTATTGACATTGGTGAAGACGGTCATGGTAGTTTCTCATTTATAATTCTCTTTAATTTTCTGATGATTAAGTTAATATCATTTTTATTTCTCTCTGTATATTCCGATGAAATGAAGAAACCATCATAAGCAATTTTGCTTTTTCCGGATCTGGAGTAGTTCTGATTAACATCTAAAATACCTTCACATACCCCGAGAGTATAATCCCATTGAGTATATTGTTTTTTAATTCTTTGCTTAATTTATGGAAGTCCTCCTCAAAAAGAAGGTTGACTTTCCGCCGGAGTTCCTTTTCAAATTTCTTTAGGTTTATTTCTACTTTTTTCGAACCAACATAGATATCAACATCGCCCGATTCCGTATCTTCGCCCCGAGCCGCAGAACCAAAGAGTATAATGGCAGTGGGCAGGCATCTCTCCTGTAATCCCTGCAGGAGCCCAGTGCATTTAATACGCTGGATTATATCGAGCCTTCTATAAAATTTAAAGAGGTCTTCGTCCCGCCGAGCATAGTAGTGGGGATTTCCATTACGGTCTTTTTTTTGGGTAATGAGCATTCCCTTTCGTAATTCCTGTAAATAGCTCTTTACGGAGGGCGGGGCTAATCGCACTTTTCTACTGATCTCTCGTAATCGCCAGCCCCCCTCAGCGAGAGGACTATCAAAAAAAACCTGCAAAACCCTCCATTTGTTATAATTTTGTAACATTTGTAATAAGAAAATAACAAGTGATATATAAATGTTACTATCTCACCGGCCCGGTTCAAAGTTCATTAAGTTAAGCTAAAATAAGGGCATCTCTGCTCTTTGGCCAGTGGCGGCACTGTCCTACGAAAAAACCTGACGCCAGCAATTTTAGAAAAACAAACTACGAAAATATGGACGTGGGGAAACTTTCTTCATGTAAAGTTAAAGGATTTTAAGTAGGACCGTGCCCAGTGGCGTTTAAATATGAACTCATTTATAAGCAGTAACAGATGCAAACATTTATATACTATCCAAAGTAGGGTTTTAGTATGATAGTACCAGAAAATTTAGAAGATATGCTGAATAGATTATTACCAAATAGTCCTATCACCCAATTTTCAATCGATTGGGTTTTGAGTAGCCCGAGAGCTACTGGGGATTCCATTAAAGCCATTCATACTTTTTTGAAGCAGAAGGGCTTAAGCGATGACAAGATAGCATCACATGCCCAGTTGCTGGGCAGAGATCCTGAAACCATTGAGAGAAACTACCAGCGCTTGTCGGCTTTGGGATTAAAGGATGAGAAGATAGCAACACTGGCTCATTTGCTGGGCAGAGATCCTGAAACCATTGAGAGAAACTATCAGCGCTTGTCGGCTCTGGGATTAAGCGATAACAAGATAGCATCACGGGCAGAATTGCTGGGAATGAATCCTGAAACCATTGAGAGAAACTACCAGCGCTTGTCGGCTTTGGGATTAAAGGATGAGAAGATAGCAACACTGGCTCATTTGCTGGGCAGAGATCCTGAAACCATTGAGAGAAACTATCAGCGCTTGT
>JBBSWG010000010.1:0-1968 GCA_038046425.1 Nanobdellota archaeon | reverse complement strand
GATCCTGAAACCATTGAGAGAAACTATCAGCGCTTGTCGGCTCTGGGATTAAAGGATGACAAGATAGCATCACGAGCTGAATTGCTAGGAAATGATCCTGAAACCATTGAGAGAAACTATCAGCGCTTGTCGGCTCTGGGATTAAAGGATGACAAGATAGCATCACGGGCAGAATTGCTGGGAAGAAATCCTAGAACTATTGAGAGAAACTATCAGCATGATGTAGGATTATTGAGACAAGATTACAGGAATAGGAATTCTGGAAAAGATTTATTGCTCACTTATGCACGATTATTGGGTGCATCTCCAGAAACAATAGAATCAAATATTCAGATGTTACATAGCCTGGGCCTGAACTATAATGATGGATTTCTATTGGGGACAAAAACATCGACAAAAAGGCAAAAAATGGCCTGGATGCTAAGAGAATTATTTGATTATAGAAATGTTCCACCAGGGGAAAAACAAGAAGCCATTAAGAGTTTATACCAGTTTATTAAAGATAACCCTGCCCTCTTAATCAAATCAGTTAATTTTATGGAAAGAAATAAAGATAAATTGCTAGAAAAAGTCTTACCTTACCATAAATAAAAATCTAAAGAGGACAAAACCAAGGGGGAAGCTTTAAGAATAAGATTGTTTTGTTAAAGCAAAAGCCAGCCGGGAACAATATGCTCAACGGTGAACTATGGTCCGTACCATTGCCCACAAACATCCTATGTACTATGAAGCGATTCTTCAGCTTCGTGACGTTTCTTCCGCCGTTATCACCTTCACCGAAGCCGAATTTCTCCACCATAAAATACCTCTCGCTAAACGAGACGCGGTACAGCACGGCTATGATTACTATGTCGCCGACAGCAAATTCACCAAGGCTTTGGGCAAGAGACTGCAGCAGCAGTTTGGTGGTGAACTTCTGGTCACGGCCAGCCTTTACGGCCAGAAAGATGGAAAAGAGATTTACCGTCTTACCATCTTATTCCGCGCAGCGTCCTTCCGGAAGGGTGATCTTGTGAGCTATAAAGGGGGGGGTTACATCGTTCAGGCCCTGGGAAAAGAGATTGTCCTGCAGCCCAGTACTGGCGGGAAAAAAATCCATCGGAAATATAAAGAGATGGCACTCATCAGGCGACAGGAATAATATAATGGAGGAGAGATCACTCAATACCAAAAGGAATAAAAAGCGGGCCTTAATTCTAGGAAAAATGGAACGAACCCTCATTCAGGATCTGCGAAAGCACGCTAACCAGGAAGTTCTCCTGCAGGGCTGGGTACAGGAAATCCGCAATATCGGCAAGATCAAGTTTGTGATCTTAAGAGATAGGAGCGGCGACATGCAAACGCTGGCCTTGCCGAAAGAAACCGAGCCCGCCTCCTTCAAGCTGATTGATGACCTTACGCCAGAATCTGTGGTGGAAATTACCGGCCTGGCTAAAGAGAACAAGGAAAGCAGATGGGGTATTGAAGTGTTGATCAGAAATATCCAGCTGATTTCTAAAGCTGCGGTTCCCTTACCCATTGACAACTCTGATAAAAGCACCACCTATATTGACAAACGCCTGGATCACCGCTTTCTCGATACACGTAACCTGAAAAAGCAGGCGATTTTCAAAGTAAGGAGCAAGCTGGTTAAGATCATCACTAATTTCTTTGACCGTAACGGCTTTACTAACATTAACACGCCAAAAATTACTACGCTAGGGCTGGAATCTGGCGCGGAAGTATTTACCGTTGACTATTTCGGCCGGAAGGTCTGTCTGGCCCAGTCACCACAGCTGTATAAGCAGATGTTTGTGGCGGGGGGACTAGAAAGGGTCTATGAATTTGGTCCAGTTTTCCGAGCAGAGAAATCGCATACCACCCGGCATTTAACGGAATTTACTGGCCTGGACTTTGAGATGGGTTTCATTAAGGATGAGAATGAGGTTATGGACATGATGGAAGCGTTATTTGTGGAGGTGCTAAGTG
>JBBSWG010000009.1:0-4190 GCA_038046425.1 Nanobdellota archaeon | reverse complement strand
GAAGAGCGGTATTCTGAGCATAAGCAACAAGATCATGGTGGAGATTAGGGGGAGTGAACTGATTGAAATGCCAATGTATCGCGAGGGGAGATTGTTGTATCAAAAGGAGTTGTCGTGGCTTGTAACCATGATCAACCAAAGGTTACAGCAAATGGCCCTCGGCCGGGAGAAGTTGGTGAAAGTGCTGGAACGGGGAGGGAACTAGGAACTTTCTGTAGTCAGTAAACTCAGAAATAGAACACCGGAACATAAAACAGGGTGGTCTGGTTGATTTGCTCTTGAGCAAAGTGGTCTAAAGTTACGATGATCGCTTTTTTCGGCCGGTACACTTTCAGAAAACTATGGAAGCTTTTCCCGACCGTTTTCCCGGATAATTTAACCTCGACAGGAATGATCTCTTCACCTCTGGTGAGGATAAAATCAACTTCGGCTTTGCCTGTCGTCCGCCAAAAGTGAAGATCATAATCGCCAAAATGAGAGACCAGCTGGCGACAAACATGATTTTCCATTAATTGGCCGGCATCCGTGCGGTTATCGAAGGCAGTAAAATTATTGAGAACTGCGTTACGCAGCCCCAAATCAAGAAAATACGCTTTGGGTGACTTTTTGATCTCCGTAAGAACATTGCGGTGGAACGGCTTCACGATATGGATAATGTAAGTATGCTGGAGAAGATGAAGATATTCTTCGGTCTTCCGAAAAGGGAGGCTGATTTTAGCAGCCAGAGAGGATAAATTTATCAGGTTACCGATCGTAAACGAGAGCGCTTTGAGGAAATCCCCAAACGAGGAAGTATCTTCTATCTTAAAAAAGCCGGCAATGTCTTTCTCCAGGTAGAGGTTAAAAATATTTTTCAGGAGGGTCTTTTTTTCTTCTTCCTCATTCGATTTAGCAATCTCTGGATAACCGCCAAAGATAACATATTCCTTCCAGTGCTTTACCAGTTCCTGCGGGAAGGCTGGTTTTTCAATGAGGGAATTTCCGGCCAGAAAAGCCTGTAAAGAACGATGCTTGGCCTGGTAAATTTTCCATAAGCCTTGGTCTTTAACATTTAGATACTCGCCAAGATCAAACGTGTACAGCTCAAACAGGAGTAATCTTCCCACCAAGGCGGGAAGGACGTTGGTCTTAAGTTCCAGTGACGATGAGCCGGAAACCATGATTTTCACGTCAGGAAAATGATCATAGATGATCTTGAGTTTTTCCCCGGCATCGTTAACTTTTTGAATCTCATCCAGAAATAAAGTCAGTTTTTGACCTGCCCGCTTCTGCCGCTGGATAAATTCAAAGGGGGATTCTTCTAAAGCGCGGCGATGCTCGGTCAGATCCATAGAAATGAAAGCCTGATCTCCAGAAACAGAGGAGAGAAAGCCCTTCAGGAGCGTAGTCTTGCCTACCTGCCGGGCTCCCCGGATTCCAATAATCTCCTTCCGAGGAAGGTACTTCGTAATGCTGTTTTCCAGAGAACGGGGGTACAATTGCTCCATCCCCGGATAAAATAGGCTGCTATTTATAAATTTAACTGCGTTAATTTAACAAGAAAGTTAATTTAATCGTATTATTTTTATAATAATGTTAAAATAATCGCATTATTTTCACAAATTAGGCTAAACTAATCGGTTTATTCAAAAGGTTTTGCTTTTGGATGCTTCTCCAGTTTCCTGCGCTAAACTACGAGATTCTTGCCATTTTTCTGCAGTAGAGTGCAAAGGTTTATACCTTGGTTGTTAATATCGAGAAGGAAGAAACAGAAACCGTACGCTGGTTTAGCCTGGAGCGTTCCGTATATCTCTTTAAAGCGGCAAATAAAATGGGCACAATCCATGTTGGGGGTGATTCCCTGAACAACGCCGCCGCCCCCGGATGCTTTGCGACTGGAGTCGAGGAAATTTCCCGCAAAATTAAGATGAAAACATTCCACGAGTTGAATCACGGATGATTATCACTGTTGACGTCAATCCGCTCTTTTCTGCTCTTCTTAAAGAGGCCACTTCCCGGGATATTATCGTTAAGTCAGGGCGAGTCCGTTATTTGGTCTAATGATCTGCATTTTGATCAACAACAAAGAATACCTGTTCTTAAGACGAAAGAGATGGTTGCCTTATTTCTTATTTAAACTCTTATTAGCTGAATTCGTGCCCGGTGTGATGTGAGGGAATTTTTCTTTGGCAAAATCTTTAAGTGGAAAATTATGATTTTTTCTTTTTTACGTCGGATTTTTTCTTCTTTTCTTTCACACCAGTGCCACGAATAACATAAAAGCATTGACCTCCTGTTTGCATAGACAAGAATTCCTGCATTGCTACAACAGCATCGTATTCTTTAGCTTTACGATTAAATTCTATTTCGGCCGCGCTTTGAGCATAATCAGCCCTCTCGCTTACAGGTTCTCTATCTTCTTGACCATTTGCAACAATCGTTCCTAAATCATAATCTTTAAGACGCTTCCCCTGACTGAGAGCATAATCATGTAGGGAAATGGTGAACGAATTTTTATTGTAGCTGGCCAGGTTTTATACTTCCTCATCCATTCTCACACCATTCTCTTCATTCACTTCCTCGTCACCATCACGATCAGCCCCAGCACCACCGCCAGAAATACCAGGACCACAAACACGCCCAGCAGCGGCAAGTACAGCGAACTTTCCCGGAAGGAAACGGCAGAAACGATCGGCTGCTCCAGCACAGCTTTCCGTGCAGCTAACTGCTGCTGCAATTCCTGAGCTAACTTCTGGCTGGCAACATCAATAACAACTTCCTTCTGCTGGCCAGATGGTGTGGTGGTCGTTGGTGCCGGCGCTACCGTTGCCGCTCCTAAAGCACAACCCTTTACTTCCAGCACCACTTCTTCGGTATCCTCTAATTTGCCGTCACGATAGACCTCAACGGTAATCGGATACTGGCCGGCTGGCGCATTCTCCGCATTAACCGTTCCCAGCGCTTGATGCTCATTATCCACGCTGGCAAAATCGTCCAGTTCAATGCCCAGCTTCACTAGGTTTAATCCTAAAGCGGTGTTACGGACATGGATTTCCACGTCATTTTCATCACTCTTGCCGATGTTCTGCACCGTTACGCGCAGAACCGTATTCCGCTGGCATTGCAGCGAGGCAGATTCCAGGACGGCCGATTTGACCATGACATTATGATTCTCCAGGTCTAGTTGGACAGTTCTCGTGTCAAGAGTACGATGCATGGTTCCACTTTCATCTTCTCCCTCGAGGACAATCTCCATAGTGAACTGCTCATTCTCCACGTCTTCATTGCGCAGGTCAAAGTCCAGCTCAACTTTTTCATCGTCGCCATTATCCAGGTCAAACTCTTCCGATTCTTCTTCCACTTCTTCATCATTGATGTTCTTTAAGGTAACGGTAACGACAATATTCTCCATATCCTGAGTATGGTCATTCTTGACTTCCACATCGACAGTTGTAGGCTCATCCAGCTGGAACTTACCGTCAGATTTGCCGTTGATTTTCACGCTTTTCACCGTCAGGAAACTTTTGGGGTTGATGAACAGGGGAACATCTTTAGTTCCGGCGCTGCTGGTGAAACGCAATATGCCAATACTGTGTTTTCCCGACGGTTCACCGGCAGGAACCGTCAGCGAAAGCTGTAATGGTAACTGTTCGCCCGGATCCAGGGTGGATGAAGATAATCCCGTTATCTGGGGATTAAAGCTGGCATTCACGCCCACAAACTGGGCATTAAGGCCGGTGATGGAATCAATTGTTCCCGTATTCATGATGGTTAAAGTGGTATTGAGCGTTTGTCCAGCCAGGACATTGTCAAAAGAAATCTCCAGAGGGAGAACGGTTAAGGCCGCCGCTACTTCTTCCATGACCACATAGGTGGAAAAGCCCGGGACGGTAAAGACAAAATTTCCATTCTGGTTGCTGCCGCTGCAGCTGGCGCATTCCTGGAGAGTGCCGGCATTGAATCCGGTGGAAACGAGGATCAATGGATGCGTAAATGCTGAGGGCAACGTAATCGTGGCACTCTTCCCGGCCAGGCCAGGAACAGTAGCAGTATCAACAGCTATCAGGTAAGTTGGGGGATTGCTGCCCGTCTTTTCGATAGTTATCAAATCATCAAGTAGCAAGTTATTATCAAGAATCCCCAGCAGATCTACTGCCTGGGTAAAAGCGATTTTCCCGTTACTGTTTTCTACCGTAAACCCGGAGTAACTG
>JBBSWG010000008.1:3888-9822 GCA_038046425.1 Nanobdellota archaeon | reverse complement strand
GTCCCTTCACTGTAAGCAACCGCTCTGCTTCTTTGATAAGATGCTCCGGCTCCGGCAGCCCCTCAAGACATTGAAAGACAAGGATGTTGTCAAAAGAGTGAGCAGGAAGTGGAACGCGGAGTCCGTCATCTGCAACGAAAGTGATCCTTTTAGTTCCGGGTGCGGTAAACGTTCTGCGGATCGTGTCCGTTCCTACCACCGCTTCTTCCCCCAGCCCAAAGCGCCACACTTGCTTAAGGACATCGTTATCATCATCTTTCACCGCCACATGGAATAATATCGGTTGGCCGGTCTTAACGATAATCTCTCCAGTACGCTCTTCTCCCGGTTCTTCTCCAGACCTTTCTCTCCCCGGTGCCTTCTTTTCTCCCACCGGCAAATAATCCAGAATTCGCGGCGGCTGATTGACATTCTTAACTGTCATTTTGACGGGATGCACTACATCCACAAACCCATCGGAAACGACAAACTGCATCCACAGCGTCTTTTTCTCATTGCTGAACTGCCGGTTTAACGTGGGAAATTTATTCAGCCAGCCATTCCACCAATTCTTGCCCTGCGGGCTTTGCTGTACCGTGTCAAAACCGGGCTTCCAGGTAAATGTTCCGTCAATGTAGGAAAATCCCGGAGCAGCGGTTGTCGCATTTTCCAGCAAGAGAGTAAGCGGATCATTATCAGGATCAGAAGCAGTAGCGGCAAGAGAGAACTCTTCCCCTTCATTGACGGTGATGATGTCTCTTACGTTTACCGTCGGCAGGCGGTTTTTTCGCAGCACCCGGACAGATACGGGCACGGTAGTGCTGGTGAGGCCATCCGAAGCGGTTATGGTGGTAGCTTTAACCCCTTCATCATCATATCCTGTCAGCCATTTCCCCTGGCGATCAAAGGGGGCAGCATGACGATAACGAAGTTTATCGCTATCAGGATCGGTGGCCTGGAAATTAAGAACTGCCGTTTCTGTCTCGGTAACCGTAACTTCATGTAGATTGGCATTAGTGAATTCCGGCGGGCGGTTAGTATTGTGCACTAAAACATTTAAAGTTGCGGTACTGCATAATTCCTTCCCACAGCTTTTTACCTTGACCGGAATTGTCCTTTCCTGCTTCTGAAATCTTTGCCAGCGCAAAACATTAAGCAGCGTGCTCAATGGATCTTTTCCCCGCATTACCGTATCATAATCAGGCTTAAGGAGTAAGACGTTATCTTTTTCATTATAGGAGGAATCGCCGGGGGGAAGGTTCTCTACGGTTATGGCCACCGCCTCGCCGTCAGGATCAAGAGAGGTGATGATGACGGGCGTTGTGCTTCCCTCAGCCACCCCAATTCCCTCCATCCCCCCGGGCAAGGATAATGATGGTGCCCGATCCACATCCGCAACGGTAATCTCCATCTTCTCTTTCTCCGTGAATTCTCCATCCGTGAAAGTTATTTTTACTTCCTGTGTTCCGGCATCGTCAAAGGTCGTCGGCCATTCCCCGCTGGGTTGTAAAGGGGGAGTAAAGCTATACGTTAACACATCGCCATCCTGATCTTTCAGAGGAAGATTTAATTTTACCAGCTCTCCCTCCTTGACGCTAAGCAGCGGGGTAAAAGCTATTTCCGGCCGGCGGTTGGTATTTTCTACCGCTACTTTCCACTCCCGTGAAAGCTTGTCGCGGCCGTTGTTGATAAAGACCGCGAGGGTATGCTCTCCCGCCATGTCAAAGCCAAACCGATATTCGCCCTTTGCATCCGTATTGATTATTTCATTATCTAAAGCCCATTCATAGGCAATCACGTCGCCTTCTTCCGCAGCAGCTTCTGCGAAGAATTCTAAAAGCTCGCCTTCCTGAGCGGTAACCGTTTCCAGCTCACTGAACAGATCAACCATCTCCAGCGGCTTAGCCGTATTTAACACCTCAATGCCTAGCCGCAATTCCTCCGTAAATTCACCGTCACTAACGGTAAATTCAACCACGTGGCCGCCAGCATCATCTAAGCTGGTGGTCCATTTCCCATTCTGGTCAAACGGGGGAGTGAAAGTGAATGTAAGGGGATCATTGTCGGGATCTTCCACTGCCGCTTTCAGGTCAACGGTATCCTTCTCACTCACAGCAATGTTTTTCTCTTTCAGCCGCGGCGGCTGATTTTTATTGCCCACAATGAGTTTGATCTCTTCTTTGGTTTCCTGGAAGCCGTCAGTAGCTGTGATCGTAACATTATATTCTCCTGCATCATCATAATCGGTCTGCCATTCACCATGCTCGTTGAGAGGCGGGCTATAGGTAAAGACGACCCGATCTTTATCTAGATCCACTGCATCAATGCCAATCTTCACAAAGTCGGTCTCTTCCACCCGGAAGATCCGGGAGCCGGCATGGACTAAAGTCAGGCTGCTAATGATTAGCAAAGAAAGAAGAAAAATTAAAGAGAGAGGCGCTTTTTTCATGGTAGTAATCATCTATCCTCTCATTGAACTCATCTATCCTCTCATTAAACTGGAACGATTTCCCACCCTTGCCATCACCACTCACCAACTAACCACCAATCACCCCCACTGAAAATTTTTTCCGTAGAAAAAATTTTACAGAAAAATTTTTATTGTAAGGAGATATCCAAAATCTGTGGCGGCATGTTGACATCTTCTACCATAATGGCCACTTTCTTGACGACAGTGTCTTTGCCATCGCTGATCGTGACCGTAACCACATAATCCCCGTGATCGGTAAAGCTGGTTTCCCATTCTCCGTCATCACCGACTGGATCGCTCATGCTGATGGTAATTGGATCTTCATCCAAGTCGCTTACCGACGGTTTCAGCTGCACCACATCGCCTTCTTTTACTTTCAGGCTTTCCGGCAGGTTACTCACTTCCGGCAGGACGTTGACATCCTCCACAATCAGTTTCAGCATCTTTTCTGTCTCCAGCTCGCCATCGCTGGCTACGACTTTAATCTCATACTCGCCGGCGCTGGTATGATCCGTCTGCCAGGAACTCCTGCTTAAAGGATCAGAAATGATAACGGTGACTTTATCTTTGTTCGGATCACTGGCCTTAGGCTCCAGTTTGACTAAGTCGCTTTCCCGGGCCCGTAAATCGCCTAATGGCTCCAGTACCGGTGGGACGTTAACCCGCTCCACGACTAACTTAAGTTTCTTTTCCGTGGTCAATTTACCGTCACTCGCGGTAATGGTAACCGGATATTCACCAGCATCACCGTAATTGGTCTTCCATTGCCCTTTCTCATCCAGGGGCTTACTGAAAGTGTAGGTTACGGTATCTTTATCAGGATCAGAAACCTGTACGTTTAATTTCACCAGTTCATTTTCCTTGATGGTAATGACCTGCAATCCGGCTTCAGCTGCTTTTTCCGCTTCCACTTCTAATTCCGGCAGCACGACTTCCTCTTCCACCAGCTCTCCCTCAGTTGCCTTAACGGCTTCCGCTACTTCTTCTTCCAGCGCTTCTGGTGCTACCTCGCCAGTAACTTCCTCTTCTATCTCAGCAGCTTCCTGCTCTGCTTGCCCTTTCGCCTGCTCTTGTTCCTGCAATTGCTTCTCGATCTGCGCGATTTCATCCACGAGACTATCTGAAGCATCCGCTGTCGCTTTCCCCTGAACTGGAGCAACAGGAGCTTTATAATTTAAACAGCCAATTAATACCAATCCTAAAACGACCATCATCACACTAATTAGTATGCCCTTTTGCGTTGTTTTCATATCTCTCCACCCCCATTAAATACGATCATATCTGATTAAGCTCTAAGCTATAATCAGCCCTAATTACGCATTTTCAAATAATAACCCTTATTTAAAGATTTGTGCACTTTAGAATAGATACAGGGGTATAGAGATGGGGATATGGAGATAGAGAAAGAGGTATAGGGGCAGGGATATAGAGGGTGGAGAGAAGGGGATGAGGGTGGCAATAATAATTTAGCTTTACGAAGTGGAAATGATAAATTATTTATAGTAGAGACCGGCAGCGAAGTCTCATGTTTCCATCTGAAAAGAAAAATCCCTCGGAAAAGATCAAATGCCTTCTTCATGGCAGCTTTAAAAGTGATCTTGATTTAATCCAGGAGGTGCACGGCATTTTTACCAAAGCCGGCATCCACGTTATTGCCCCAGAAATTTCTGACATTGTTGGTGAAACGGATGGTTTTATCCATCTGGCCGGTGATCAAAGCCGCGATCCCAGAGTTGCCGAATTATTGTATCTTCAGAAGGTAGCGGAACTTGGTCTCGAAGGGTTTAGTTATTATCTAAATCCCCGGGGAACGTTAGGAACAAGCGCTTCATATGAATTAGCGATCGACCAGTTGACCAATACTCGTTATCTATTTATGGCACCGTTGAGAGACCATCCGGCGTATGTTCCGCAAAATTCAGTCTGGAAGGCGGAAAAATTGGCCCACTATATCACGGAACGAGGTCGTTGCCCGCCGGCGGTGATTCCGTCCGATGAACAGTCCATTCAACGAATGATTCAGGATTTAATATTGCCCGGTTCCATCATCGCGGTAGGAGCGATCATTGTTGATGAGAGTGGAAAAAAGTACCGGCGAGGCCAGGAAAGGGAGGTTTTAATGGTGCAGACCCATAAATGGGGTGGCCGCTTTTCCATCGTCGGCGGGAAAGTTTGGAGAAATGAACGATTGGCAGATGCTTTGAAGAGAGAAGTTAAAGAGGAAACGGGATTAAATGCCGGGGTAGAAGAAAGCATTTGCACTTTTGACGAGTTGAAAGGAAGTGGCTATTTTGTTCCTGGGATTCACCGTGTCTTTACGGATAATGTGGTTTCGGTAGGAAGCAGAAAAGTTACGCTCAATGAAGAAGCAGAGAAGTATGTTTGGGTTCCGCCTAGCATAGCGGTGAGAGAGCTTGACCTGGAACCTAATGCCCGCAAGACGTTGGAGCTCTATCGGAAGAATCAGCTGCGAGTGGCGTAGGGTTGGGCTTTTTTTTCGTAGCCTTCTTCATCTATCATTTTTCTGCAACAGCCACATAAGCCACTGCCCTTTCATAGACTTTAGGTTGAAAAATTAATGAAGTGAAAGAATACCAGGCACTTCTGATGGGGGATGCAGTAACATTGTGAGGTGTCGTTTCATAAGCTCTTTTTCCGAACTCCCTATGAATCTCTTTCTCATTGGCAATTATATCTTTAGCAACAAGCTCCACTTTAGCATTCTTAAATCTTTTTCTCAATCCAGCTAATAATCTATCATTGAAAACCTGCGTGACATCCAGAGGTTTAGCATATTTATCAAATACCCTTTCCCATTCTCGAACAGCTTCTAATAAATCAACATCTAGATCTTCGGGGTCAATAGGGTGTTTTTCCTGCTCAAAGAGAGGAACGTTTTCAGGTGAGATATACCGCCAATTAAATCTTTTTTGAGAGGGATGTTGAAAAAACAGGAATTCTTTGGTCCTTCTTGAAGCCATAACTTTATATCCCTGGTTCTCTAAATACTCAGTAACC
Organism: Nanobdellota archaeon; assembly: GCA_038046425.1. Classification (GTDB taxonomy): domain Archaea; phylum Nanobdellota; class Nanobdellia; order Woesearchaeales; family GW2011-AR9; genus JAHFRS01. The sequence continues at coordinate 4,355 of JBBSWG010000008.1, read as the reverse complement.
GCATCAGAATTTGCTCCTAAGTCAAGAATATGGATGAATCTACCACCTTCTTTAAGCACTCTATACGTTTCATCGAGGGCTTTCTCTAAATCCACGGCCATATCATAAGACGCTAATCCACATACAACCTCAAAAGATTTGTCAGTAAAGGGAATTGCTAGAACATCCGCTCGGACACTTGGCCGATGTTGATTCTGTGAATATCTCTCAACATCTAATTCCACCCATTGACCCCGGCCCACTTTTGATCTTAGATAACCAAAGGCAGCACCAATTTCAAGTACTCTTCCTTTAACATCTTGGAAAACTTTCTGAAGTAGAAGATCATGAGCACTCTGAACTACTTCCCTTCTCTTTCTAAGCCTTTCCCAAAACTCTGTCTCGGATTCCATTTTTTTGAAATAACTATTCCAGGGTAGTATTTATAAGCTTTTCTGAGTCATGATGCTATTAATGTAGGGACTTTT
>JBBSWG010000008.1:0-3788 GCA_038046425.1 Nanobdellota archaeon | reverse complement strand
TTACCCCCCACAATATTTATATAACTCCCACCTCTCCAAAAATCAATGGGCAAGATCATTCATCTCGAAGATTACCTCCCTCCCCGCAGCCAGCCGGCTCTCGTCAGCGTCACTGGAACCAGTATAACCACCGGCTACCTTGAACACGTGCTCGCCTTAATCGAAAACACTTCTCAGCACCGCGGCGTTCTCCTGGCAGAAAACTTTACTGAAGGCAACCGCCGGCAACTGCCTTCTCTGCACAAAGCCCATTACCTGCGCAACGGAAAAAGACCGTATTATTCCTTTTTCATGGAGGTCTATTTTCAGGAGCGGGACGAACTAAAAATCTGCTGTACCGACCGGGACTTCATCCTTCCGGCGCCCAGCCGGCAGCCTTACCTGATCTGCGGAATCGAGAGAGAAGCATACCATCGCCTTCTGCAGCAGCTGTTTGAACGGAAAATAAGAGAAAAAAAATTAATGGAGGAGATGGTCACGCTGTTATCGGAAGGCGTGCCTCTCGCCTGGCGGCGGGAAGGATTATTCTGGCGCCGGAAAAAATTAATCACGCCGGAAGGTTATGCCGACCAGATTCAGCAATGGCAGGAGATGGTGGAGAGGTTAAGATTCTGAGTAAATTTAAAAAGTGGCCCCACCGTGATTTGAACACGGGACCTTTATCGGGATTGCTCCTCACGATGTCTTGCCCGGCTGGCTATCAGTGTCGCCTCAGCTATTGATTCCTGCTGCCAATTTTGGATGAGCTCTGCTGATCGTGCGCTCCACCAGGCTGAGCTATGGGGCCGTAGGCTAGGCAAGAGGCGATATCTTTTTAAAGTTTGCGAAGGGAGCAGGGGGTACAAACCAGAGAGAACTAAGAAAGAGGGATAAAAGAGAAAAGATGGATCTGGCCCGGCTGAAACGGTACAAGGACAAGCTTAACTTAGTTTCCAGGAGAATTCAGGAAATTCAGGAATGGCAGGAAGATTTTTTAAAGCAGGAAAAGGATAAACTCGCCTGCTACAAGGCTCTGCAGGAAGCGGTGGAAGGCTGCTTTGACCTCATCGCCATGATGGTGAAAGACGAAGGCCAAATACCAAAAGATGATTATGTTAACCTGGAGCTCCTTGGTCCGGGAAAACAGATCAGCCTTGCTTCCAGAGGATTCCTGGCTGAAGCTAACGGCCTCCGAAATAGAATTGTCCACGAGTATAATGGATTAGATGACTATAAAGCTCATCGTTCCATGCTGGCCTTGCTTCCGCACCTGGAAGAATTTTTAGAGGAAGTAGAACTATGGATCAAAAAGAAATCATCGCCCAGATAAAACAGGATTTTAAAGGGTTGAGCAGGAACAAAAATATAGTGGCAATACTATTATATGGTTCCTGGGCCTGCGGGGAAGCCACGCCCCGCAGCGATATTGACCTTTGTATTGTCGCCCCTAAGACTGAGCCGCAAGCGGTGCTCTCGACAGTATGGAGAACGGTTAATGTCACGGCGCGAAAATATGAAGTATATGTGTTTGAAGAGATGCCCCTGTACCTTAAAATGGAAGTGATCGACAGCCATAAAGTTATTTATGCCCGGGACCAAGGCGAGCTCTATGAATACTTTTACTTTTTTCGCAAGTTATGGAATGACCAGAAGCACCGGCAGGAAATAACGAAAGAGGAGATCTTGGGGAGGGGGTGAAAATAAACAAGAGGTAAGCCAACTTCAAAACCAGCATTTATCCGTGTTCTCTTTTAACCACTTCTCTTTCTCCCGATAATCGGGCATGGCCCGTTCCACGAGCTGCCAGGCGGCTCAATAATACCGAAATATGTTTCTGCCGGATTTTTTCAGGAAGAACCGAGGAGACCTTGATATAAAAAGTATCCCCAATGGCCCGGGCGGAACTGCTTTGCGTATCGCTGAAAGCAAGACGAATAAGATATTCCTCATTGGCCAGCTGGAGTTTATCGCCGTCATGATAGGTTCGGGAACCTTTCTGGATGAACTCCGGGGGCTTTTCTTTTATCTTTTCCACCGCCCAGCGCTTTAAGCGCAGGATTTCCTTAAATTGCTCTTCCCGGGACATTCCTATTGGAACCCGGAGGTGAAGGCCGGTTCTGCCGATGGAAGCTCGGGCACTATCTCGCTGCTCAAGGCTGATGTAAACATCGTACTCTTTTTCATTGACAATTATTTTTTCTTTTCTCATTCCTTTCTTATTTGCCTAAATGACCATAAATTTGTTTTTTATATAAAGGTTTCTTGAAGCGAATTCCTGTCTTTGGCGGAATGAGAGAACACCTTTTTATACCGCTGCCCCTTTTCCTGCTGTTACCTTGGTCTCTCGTTTCTACCACCAACACGAACGCTGGTTTCTCTTTGCTTTCATCTGGCTGTTTCAGGCCGCGGGTTATTTTCTGCTGAATTACCGTTCCCAGTTTACCCCTTCTTTTACCCTAAACTCCTTCTTCGACCAGCAGATCCCTTTCCTCTCCTTGTTCTTGATCCCTTATTTAGCGATGTACCTGCTGGAATCGTTGCCTTATTTTATTATCAACGATGTTCAATATTTACGGAAGATAACGTACGCCTACCTGGCGGTGATGGCCGTGACCTTTTTGGTCTTTGCCTTCTTCCCCCTGCGCATGCTCCGGCCGGAAATAGTGCCTGCTACTTTCCTGGATCAGGGCGTTCTTCTTCTCTATCGCCTGGATCTTCCCTACAACACTTTTCCCAGCCTGCATGCCTCTTTGACTTTTCTGGCGGGATTGGTAATTTGGCTGCGGGATAAGAAGAAAGGGACTATAGTTCTGCTGCTCGCGGTTCTGATTTCCCTCTCCACCCTGTTCATCAAGCAGCATTATGTGGCGGATGTGGTAGGTGGGATATTACTAGCCCTAGTTGCTTATTGGCTGTTCCGTAGAACTATCACCGTAAATGCTAAAAATGGTACTCTATAGAGAGAAAAATTTGTGAATAGTTCCTCTACACTGGGTACTATGATCTCAAAAGAAAAATGGGCCGAGATAATTTTAGACTGGCACAAAAAAGAACTGAAAAGGAAAGAAAATAAGGTTTATTCCCCTATGGAAATGGCTTTTAGATAAATACAGAAGTAATGAAAAACGATGGATGGAAAGTTTGGCAAAATTCTCCATTTTCAATGAGAAGTTTTATAAATAATAGAGCCTTTAAGTATCAAAAGAAGAGTTATAATGATACCATGAAATACAACACTATCCGAACAGCATACCTGGCTTTACTTGCCCTCAGCACTCCTCTATCTATATCTGCAGAACAGCCTTCCCCGCAACAGGGACTAGAAGCCCGGCTGGAAAATGTTCGCCATGGATTCTGGAAAGGGAAATATCGGGTTGATGGAGATTTACATGTACAGAGTGGAGGGAGAAGTTTACCGAGAGAGGCTACCCTAGTCTATTCCTTATGTTTTGAAGGGTACGAACCAGGCAGGGGTATTGTCATTAATTGCGTTGCCGGAAAAAATGAATTTTTGCCTCAGGGTTTACCGAAAGGAACGGAAATCCAACGTCGGGTTACTCTTCAACAGAAATTTGCGGCGCCCGGTGCTATAGAAAGGAAAAAACCAAAACTAAGTGTCTCTATTTTCAAAGTGTTGGGTGATGACGCCTTGTATAAAAAGTTGTTTTACCTCGGTGAAAAACAGCAGTATAGCTGTGATAAAAGTTGTCCTGACTAGTTATTTAGACTAAGGGCGGATAACGATGATTCCCACATTACAATTCCGTGTTTCCACCGTTCTAGGAACGGTGGCGTAAGGTTTTTGTAGT
>JBBSWG010000007.1:0-7675 GCA_038046425.1 Nanobdellota archaeon | reverse complement strand
ATATCCAGATTAGGTTCAGCAGCCAGCATGCCAATAACCTCATCTTTCTTAGCCCCTTCGCCTTCCTCCAGCTTAATCCCGCGCACGCCCATGCCCGCCCGGCCAATCGAACGGACTGCTTCTTCGTTAAAGCGGTTGGCAGAACCCAGCTTGGTAGCCAGGATAATTTCATTATTTCCCGTGGTGTACTTAACTCCCACCAGACTATCACCTTCGTCCAACGTAATAGCTCTGATTCCACCCTTGCGGGGATTAGAAAATTCTGCTAACTCGGTTTTCTTGACCGTGCCCTGCCTGGTGGCCATGAACAGGTAGCCTTCAGTAAGATTGCCCACCGGCACAATCGCGGTAATGCCTTCTCCTTCAGCCAGTTCAATGAGCTGGGCGATATGCTTCCCTTTCGCCTGCCGGCTCGTTTCCGGGACATGATAGACTTTCAGCCAATATAACTGGCCATGATCAGTAAAGAACAGCAGGTAATCATGTGTCGAAGCAATGTAGAGCCGTTCCACGAAATCCTCCTCTTTCATCCCGGCAGCAATGACTCCTTTTCCGCCCCGTTTCTGGGTTTTGTAGACGTCCAAAGGCATCCGTTTCAAATACCCGGCATGAGTCATCGTCACCACCACCTGCTGCTCGGCAATCAGGTCTTCCACTTCAAATTCTTCCTCGGCGGTACTGAAAGTTATTTTGGAACGCCGTTCATCACCATACTCGTCCTTAATTTCCTTTAATTCTTTTTTGATTAACTCCCACACTTTCTGCTCGGAAGCCAATATCTCCTGAAAGTGAGCGATCTGCCGCAGCAGATCGCTATGCTCATCACGGATTTTCTGCTGTTCTAATGAGGCCAGTTTCTGTAAACGTAACTCGAGAATCGCTTTCGCCTGAATCTCAGTCAAATTATAGGCCTGCATCAGGAAATTCCGCGCTTCCTCGACTGTCTGGCTCTGCTTGATCCCGGGAATGATGGCATCAATATTGTTTAAGGCTATCAGCAGGCCTTCAAGAACGTGCACGCGCTCCTGTGCCTGCCGCAAATCATACTGCGTTCTTCTGGTGATAACGTTCCTTCGATGCTCCAGATGCTGCTGGATCAATTCCCGTAAACTCAGGATTTTAGGCTGGTTATTGACTAAAGCCAGCAGCTGAATGCCAAAAGAAACCTGTAGGTTGCTATATTGGTAAAGCTGGTTCAATATTACGTTAGGATCAGCATCGCTCTTAAGCTCAATAACAATCCTGATTCCTTCCCGGTCCGATTCATCGTTAATATCTCTGATACCAGCGATACGTTTATCCTTCACTAGCTCGGCGATCTGCTCAATCAGTTCCGCTTTATTCACCTGATAGGGAACTTCACTGACGATAATTTTGTTCTGTTCAATAGCGGCAACGGCCTTAATAGTAACTTTCCCCTTGCCATAATTGTACGCGTATTGCAGGCCGGTACTGCAGACGACTTCCCCGCCGGTCGGAAAGTCCGGAGCAGGAATGATGCGCATCAATTCTTCCGTGGTGATGCCGGGGTTGTCAATAGTGGCAATAGCCCCGTCACAGATCTCTTTGATGTTGTGCGGCGGGATGTTGGTGGCCATGCCCACCGCTATTCCGGAAGAGCCGTTCACCAGCAGATTAGGAAACCTGCTGGGAAGGACTTCCGGCTCTTGGAGAGAGCCATCAAAGTTATCGTGGAAGTTTACGGTTTCTTTTTCCAGATCCTGCAGGAGTTCTTCGGCTAAGGGATTAAGTTTAGCTTCCGTGTAACGTTGGGCCGCGGCCGGGTCGCCGTCAATAGAACCAAAATTGCCCTGCCCTTTAATCAGGGGATATCGTAAGCTGAACTCCTGGGCCATGCGCACGAGAGCATCATAAACGGCAATATCTCCATGCGGATGGAATTTTCCTAAGACTTCGCCCACGATCCGGGCACATTTCTTAAACGGTTTAGTGTGCTGCATGCCCAGCTCATTCATGGCATACAGTATCCTGCGGTGTACTGGTTTCAGGCCATCCCGGGCATCGGGCAGGGCCCGGCCCACAATGACCGACATGGCATAATTGACATACGCCTCTTTCATCTCCTGTTCAATCACCCGCGGCAGGATAGTTTCGGCTGCCGGCGGCAGGTTTTCGGGGGTGGCTTCGGTCATTTTGGCAGGGTTTAGGGAGATTTTTTGGGGCCTTTTTTTAAGGTTAAAAATAAGCCAATCTTTATTCCAGTTTATCGTCGGTAATTTACCCCTTTTTGCAGAACGAATGGCTTTATAAAGGTTACTGCCAGATTTCTTCCAAGGTAAACTTTACTTTTTCTTTGCTGAGAAAAGCGGCGATTTCTTTTCCGGCAGTACTGGGAATAAGAAAAATCCGGGGATGGAGAAAACGTCCCTCCCGCTGCTGAACGAGCCCAGAGATGGTATATTCTTTCTCTACCCTCCCAGCTAAAGTCCGAGTTACCTTAACTCGTTTTGCAGGATCAGTTATAGGTTGGAGGGAAAAGAGCAAATACTTACGTAATCTTCCAGTGACTCCAGCTAGAGAAGGCGCATAGAGCACCAAACCTTCCCGTTCCACCGAGGGCTGAAGTTCCCACTCTTCCAAAAAGCCGACTTTTACCTTTACTTCCGGCGTTAAGCCCTTAAGGTTCCATCGTTCTCCCTCTAGTTCTAAAAAGCGATTCAGAGCCCGCCCAACTATGTTCTGTACCGCTTCTTCGTTCTTTTTTTCAACGTCAACAAACAGGTCAATATCACTTCCTTCATCAAAATCGTTCCTGGCCACCGAACCAAAAAGGTACACACGCTGAATCCGTTCTTTTATTCGGGCATCCCGAAATAGATAACTAAGGAAAGCGTACGCCTTCGCCATCAATTCTTCTCTATTCAATGTGCTCACCTTCTTCCTGCAATTTTTTCTGAAGCAGTTCTTTCAGCCGCAGGAAATTATCAAGAGCTTGCTTAACCTGCGGCGGGAGGCCCAGACCATAAACTAAATTATCCCGTACCTCTTCAATCGCATACAGTGATTCATATATTGCTTGCTGATCCTCAAAAAATACCGGCAATTTCCGTTCGATGAGCGGAGGGATTTTTTGTCCCGGCTTCGGCCGCTCAAACCAGTTATGCTTGATCATTTTACCGGTGGAAATCAGCTTTTTCTTGTGGAGATAGAGTTCCAAGAGCTGGACAGCACAAAGACTGGTATGCAGGCCGATGGTTACTGGCTTCTGCTCGATTCCTTCATCTATGGCGTCGTTAATCTCTTTCAGGTGCTCGGCTATTTTCCGCTTATGAACGTCAAGAGAGGACATTTGGTTCAGAAAGTACCATTAATATTTAAAACTTTTGGTACTAAAAAAACCATAAGGTGGTACAATTCGAACCAAAAAGGTATTGTTTCCTCTTCCGCTAAGCTCTACCTGCCGCCATCCACCACCATAAAACCACTATTAAGTAAATAAAATAGAAAGATTTATATAGTGGGTTGGTTTTAAGGGGTAAACAAAAGGATCAAGAACAAGGAGGTAAAAGAAAATGTCTAAAACCATCGATACCTTATTGTTTGCCGGCGGGCTGGCCCTAGCTGCAGGAGGAGTTTATACGCTGCTTACGCCCCAAGAAGGTGGACGGAACAGGGTAGAACAGGCAGCGATAATGATGGACACTGCTCAAGCTCAAGAGTATGCTCAACGGGCTTTGCCTGGAGCGGCTGCTTATTATGGTGGTGCCGCAATCGGCTTAATCGGATTAACGGGGCTGGAGCGGGGAAGTAGGAAAAAGATCAAGAAAGTTACCTACGCCTAAAAAGGGCGAAAGATGGAGACCTTCGATGATCCTTTAAACAGTGAAGCTATATTTAAAAAATGACCCTCTACCAAACCCTAACTGGACTAGCAGCCGCGGTGGGTATGGCGACAGCTGCTTATGCGGAGACCACTGCTAAGCACTATCTTACGAGTCCGGCCGGTATTAACTCAGACGTTAAGGCCGTAGTGCGGATGATTAAACGCCAGCCGAGCCTTAGGCGTACTACGAGAGTGCAGTGTGGTTTTATGGAACCTTTAAGCCGGGTAACCCGCTGGTATCGGAAGGATATTACTATCGGCAACGACAAGTATGTTCTTATTTACGATGACCATAATGAAAAGGATCTTCAGGGAAAGTCCGATGGTATTATAGGAGGACAAGATGGATTGCGCATAGGTATTAACTTAAGAACAAAACAAGAACTTATCTTTGAGGATCATGGACTTGATGGATTTCTTTTTCCAAATAGATTTGACTGGATCGGAACACCAGAAAGAACATACGCCCGCCATAGTCCTCAGGTAGACATAAGAACAGAGGATGAGACACGTTACCACCAGATAATTCATCAGATTAAACAATATTTAGAGGCAAAAAAGAAATGACCGCCACCACCGCTCCTGACCATCCACCAGCAATGACACCAGAACAGCTCAATCACCTGCGTCACCAGGCAGAACGAGCTTCTACCCTGGAAGAATGTGCTGCCACCGTCCGCCAGATGCCAATCCAATATCAGAAACTCTGCCAGCCGCTCTTAATGCGGAAAGCAGTGGAAGAATATGGCAGAATGAGCTTAGAGGAACTGCTGCAGGCGCCAGCCGTAACTGAATTTCGCCTAGATCAGGATGAAATTAAGCAAGGGATCAGGCAATCCTATCCCCCGCGGCTGCTCCAGAGCTTTGCCCAGATGCAAAAAGGTTATGCTCAGATTAGTGCCCTGGAAGAGCCAGAAGCAAAGCAACGTTACCATGCTATCTTCAAAGGCCTGGAAGCGGTGGAACACCTTTATCCCCGGCTGGAAGAAGATTTTAATTGTACTCTTGCCCTTGGTGAAGGAGAGATTACTCAAAATTTTGGGCAAGCGTTCTCCCGATTTGCTCTCGGGGTGAATGTAAATTATCTTCACGCTTGCGTCCATGCTTTCCACGACGACTGGGAATTGGCTACGGACAAGTTTAATGAAGAGTATCAGCAAGCACGAACCACGATTGATCAATATAAACTAAAAGCAGCCTTAGCGGCAGAAGAACAGGATAGTTTAGAGCAATCTTTAGCGGGCCTGACGGATAATTACCGGCAAGCGATGGAAGCAATGCGTCCCGCCATTGAGCAGGAGCAGGATTTCTGGTATAAATTGTGTATTATCACTAAAGCACATTGGGGTGGTCTTCAGGATGGAAAAGAACAGGAAGCTTTTGCCAGGGTCTGGGGAACTTTTCGCCATATCTCCCTCAAATACAGCAGGTTGCTGGAGGAGGATGAGCAGACTTTAAAGCAGACTGAACAGGAAATCCATAATAAGGCCTTATGGCTGCGGGCGGTGAATTTACCGGAGATTGATTGATGAAAAATGACCACCCTCACCGAAATAATCGATCATTCACAGATATGGTGAAATAAGTAGAGCGCTTCTCGACGTTGGGGAGCCTGCGCCGCCTGTAGAATGAACGATAAAATCAACCCCATAAACCATTCGCTAAAATCTATAGAATTCCTTCCTCTGGTTAGGGCTGCGATAATTGATCCATTTGGACCAAGAAAACCTCACTCCTTCCTTACCCCTTCCACCGCCTTCTTGATTTCAGTCTTAACTTCCTGTTCCTTCTGCTCCAATTCCAGCAGCTTCTCCACTTCATCCGCTTCTTTGCTCACTTCTTCCGCTTCCTGTAATACCGCGGGCGGAACCAGCTTCAGGAAAGCCTGCTTTGCCTCCTCTGAGGGCAGATCAAAATATTCAAAGAATTTCGGGGTCAATTTCACCTTAAACGTCCTTCCCGACTTTTCCTTGACGATAAAACCCTGCTCTTCCAGCTGTTTCATGTGCTCATACGCACCAGAACCACGCAACTTGATGACTTCAGACTGCACCACCGGATATTTCCAGGCAATCACCGCCAGCGTTTCGGTTAAGGGACGTTCCAATTCGGTCGAGGTCACAATACTGCTTACTAAAGGCACAAATTCATCCCGCACCGTAAGCTTCCAGCCATTTTCTTTCTGCATTAAGCGCAAGGAATGATTCCGCTGTTCATACTCGGCCTGCAGCGTTTTCAGGATTTCCTGCACATCCCAGACTGGTAAAGAGCATAAGCTGGCAACTCGTTCCGCGGTAATTTCCCGGCCGACGGCAAACAATACCGCTTCCACTTTTTTCTCGTTATCGTTCATGTTATTATGTTACTAATTCCACCATGCTACTAATTCACCCACTATTCCCCCGCTCAAATATTTTTCCCGCAGGAAAAATTTTTATTTCTTCTTCAGGAAATAAATGCCTTCCTTCATGTCCACCAATCCCTCATCAATCAGTTTATCCAGGAAATCTTCCAGCTTGTCCTGCTCGACGCCCGTCAAGCCGCTGAGCTGGGGGGAGGTCAGGTTCCGCTGCGAGAGGAGCACCTGCACATAGTTCCGGAGAAGAGAACCAGTGCTCTTTTTAAGGATATCGTTTTCCATCTTAACCTGTTTAGCGACCATATCTACCTGGTGCAGCTTGGCCTGAAGGTCGTTAAAGAAGTTGGTCATCTGATTTTCCGAGAGCTTTACCTCAGCCGGCTCGAGAATTTCGATTACCGAAGGCATATAGTCCAGGCAGAAGCTGGTGATGTCGGGGATGCTTTTAACCTGGATTTCCAGCTCGGCAAAGGTTACCCAAAGTTCTGAATTTTCCTGCGGTTTGGTTTCAGCGAATTCTTCATAGGTGATCTTATAGCGCTCATCCTGCTTCAGTTGCTGAATATACTCTTTCAGCGCCTGTTCAATATGCTCTTTGGGCTTGCCTAAGACTTCCATGACGGCGCGGAAGGCGATCATAGCGTGGCGAGAGAAAGCTGGTTTTTAAGGTTTATGCTAGAGGGTTTTGAATGACCTGTACTCATCGAGGTGAAATACGTCAATGTCAACGTTGAATCAAAACCCTCCCTTGAGGGGTATTTTAGTTCTGCTAAAACCGCTTACGTTAATTGGTTGTAGCTTTTTACATGCCCCCCGTTTCCATGCCAGAGAATTTTGCTCCGCAAAATTCTCTACATCTTTTTCAGCACAATAATAACCAGCGACACTAATGCTGCTACCAACACGTACGGCACCACTTTCTTACTCCGCTCTGAACTTGACTCATAGACCACAAACCCAGTGAGACCATCTGAAACCTTCCGCTTCTGGAGGAGAAAAGCGGGCTGCTGCTCATCCTTTTTTGATAAAGCGGAAAGGGAGCTTTCCGCTTCTTTCAGTTTTTCTTTTTGCTCTTCCTTTTCCTCAAGCAGAACGTAAATTAGGCTGGTCAGCTCTTTTTCCGTCTTCTGCTCATCTTTGAGCATTTTTACTTTTACTTTGTATTCGCCTTCCTTGGCCTGCTCATCCAGCTTCAGCAGGAATTCGATATCTTTAGTTTCCTGTTGAGCCAGGGTAAATTTCTGAAGATTGGCTTCCCGGGCCAGAGCGGAATCCTGGCAGGAATAGCATTTATTGCCGCGGAAGAGGTAGCTCCAGAGGCGATAATCATGTTTTATTTTATCCTGGTTAAAGATGTGGGCTTGAACTCGGAGGACACCTCCCGGTGAAATTGACGCGGGTAATTCTTCCAGGAAAAATTGCTGGGCTTTTGCGGTCGTTCCCTTCCCTTTTTCCTTATTCAACTTTTTTTG
>JBBSWG010000006.1:13158-18582 GCA_038046425.1 Nanobdellota archaeon | reverse complement strand
AGTATATCGGCAAAAGAGGTTATGTTGTTATTGTGAACAATTAGCTATTTATGCAACACTGCAGTTATGATTCCATTATTTTTTTTGCGATCTCTGCTCCCGCCACCAGCCGTTGTAATTTCTGCACGGCTATCGGCAGCTTCCTGGTCCGCAAACCGCAGTCTGGGGCCGCTTCAATCCGCGGTGGACCTACTAACTCTGCAGCATAAAGCAGGCGTTCCTTAATCAATTCTGGGCTTTCCAGCTCGTCGGTATGCACGTCCAGGACGCCGAGACAGTATTTTCCCTGGTAGCCAGCAGATTCAAAGGCCTGAATAACGTCGCGATACGCACGATGATCTGGCGTGTCCCGGTTGGCGATCTCTAGGGTGAGAAATTTCAATTCCGGAATCTTCGCCACGCCGGCAATCGTTCTATAATCACGGCTGAAGCAGATGTGCATGCCTAATTCCACTCTTTCTACTCCGGCTACGGAGCGCCGGGTAGCTTCGTACAACAAATCCTGTTGGTTATGGAAAGCGCTGGCGTTTGGCTCATCAATCTGCAGGCGGTAAATACCTAAAGCAGCTAGCTCTTTTAGCGTGGGATTAATCACGTTATCTGCAAACGAGTAAACCAGTTCTTCCATGACTTGATGTCGGGCCTGGCTATGGGTTTTTCCTTGCTGTATCAGCTCTTGCGGGAATTTGCCTAAGTCGGACCAAGTTCCTAAGGTGTAAGCACCGGTTATCGGTACTTTAACCTGCTTGGTAGCATTACTGGCAATGAAACTGGTTTCGTCGTAATGAAGTTTACTGGTTAAAGTAAGGGGCCGGGTGTACATGAAAGGCACAAAAGTATTGGGAAATCCGGCCTTGGTGACAAAAGAAACCTGTCGATCCAGCTCCTGCATTCCCGCGACGTGTTCGACAACGCCCTGATACATCTCTTTCCGCTGCGCTTCCCCATCGTAGACTTGCTCTACGCCAAGTGCCTCCAGAAGCCTGATGTTAAATCGGGAATTGAGTTTGATAATGGTTTCTCTTCTTTCCGCCTGCAGAAACTGTTCAACGAGATCAGCCAATTCCGGCGGATTGTTGACGAGACGAAGAATCTGTCGCAGCTGCTCTTTATCCTTATCGGTGGGCTCTTTCCCTTTTAATTTTGCTTCTCGGCCGGGCAATTTAGGCAGGCTGCCGATTTCCATCGTGGGGAAGAGGGTCATGGTATTTTTTCCTAAGACTGAATAATTACTAGCCTATCATCGTCCTAGCCGTTCGGCCAGGCTGATGATCTTTTGAATTTTATTTTGGGCATACTGGTGCGAGATAGTATGATAAAGTTGGGCATTGGTAGTAATATACACTCTTTCTGGCTGCCAGCAGCCTATCGCCTGCCGTACTCGCTGCTCCGCCCAGTTTAGATCGTCAGGGTAAGATTCCCAGGCATTGATGATGCCGGCAGAAAGGATTTTGCCTTCCAGGTTGATGGTTTTTGCTGGAATGGTTGTCGGTATTGTTTCCAGCAGATCAACACCAAAGCCATCGACGGAAAGGTCTAATAGTTCAGGAATGGCTTGCCAGTCGCCATCCGGTAGCTGGATAATAGTGGTAGTTAGATGCGTTCGCAGCAGATACTGATAGGAAAGTTTCGCTAGAGCTAGCATTTGTTTTCGCTGCGGATAGTCCGTCTTGACATCATACGCTAGGGCCGGCTCCGTAAACTCGACCAGCGCCGTTCCGCGGGGAAGAGTTTCTAAAATCCCTTCCAGCTGCTGAGCAAAGGCTTCGAGCAGCGCTCCGGTACCAATCTCTGCGACATTTTCTGCCATCCTGCATAACGTGTACAATCCAGGCAGGGTCAGTTGACGTCGTTCAGGAACAAGATCAAGGTAAAGATACTTGGCTAGATGAGACTCATTTCGCTGCGGCTTTCCGGCCTTCGGCTTTCCTACAATCCTTGGCGGGAAACAGAAGCCATTGGTCTCAAACCAGCGCGTCTGGCTGCCGACTTCGACGTTTTCCATGCCTTCATAGACGGGACGCAATAAATCCCCCCATAATTGCTGCCCATCAGAAAGATACGGAAAATGATATTGCTGTTGGAGTTCGACCAGAGCTTTGGCGTCCTCATAATGCAATTCACGTAACGGTCTTTCCTCTGCCCGTCCGTATTTGATGTCAGTAAGCGCTTTAATAGTAGAAGAAGAAGGGGTGGTAATGCCGCTAAGACGGGGAGATACTTTAAGGGAATGGTATTGGTGGGCGGGATTAGGCGCTGGATCAGGGAAAACCTCGGCAGCGGTCATGGTTGAGCTTGCGGAAACTGGTCTATTTAAAAGGTTTATTGAACCTTACGCCACCACAATCCCCACTTTCCCCGGCCAGGCGCCTTTAGCTTTAGGATGCTCACTTTCTTCGGCACGCTGCACCGTAACCGTCCCGCCAAATTCTCTCTCCAGAAATTCTGTTGCTTCCTTCATCATCTGCAGCTCTTCTTCTGGCGTTAACACGAACGAAGGCAGCTTAGAAACATCCTTAACGACGCTATTTACAATCTTACTGATCTCTTTTCCCTTCATCTTGAGCTTCTCTGCCGCTAACACCTTTTTCATGATCTCGCCCAGGTTACGGGTTACTTTAACCTCCTGCACCAGCAAGGTAAATAATTCATAGAGCCAGTCCTCGGCGATGAACAAGGTTATGCTCGTTGGCTTTTCCACGTTCGCTAATTTTAAAATGTTCCGGATGCTTTCTACAGTGTCTCTCACCAACTCTTCCCCGGCTTCCGCCCGGAGATCAATATTCTTATCTTCCATCGCTGGCCAGGAAGAAGAAGAGACTAAAGCATGCTTTGCATGCTTTACATTAAGCTCTTCACTGAGATGAGGCGTGAGCGGGTTCATTAATCGGCACCAGATATCTAAAGCTTCAACCAAAACTATCTTATGCCCTCCTCCCCGACGCAGGTACCAGCGAAAATCATCGTAGAGGGTGAAATAGACCAGAGAAGCAAGTTCCCGCAGGTTATAGGTTTTCATGGCAGTCTGAATTGCCCGCAGCTGCGCCTGGAAGCGGGACAATAGCCAGCGATCAATGGTCTTTCGTTTCCCCTTTCCTTTCAAAGTAGCGAGTTCTTCCGCTAAATTATAGATCCGTTCCAGGGCTTTCTTATAATTTAGCACCACTTCTTCTTCCCACACCACGTCGGTATGCGGGCTGCCGATATGGGCATAATATAAGCGCATGGCATCGACGCCATACTTTTCAATCGCCGCCGGTATTGGCTCAGCGCCTCCCTTACTTTTTGATATCTTGGTACCTTTCCCCGTCACCCACCAGTTGACCATAATGCCGCGGGGCCAGCGCTCTTCCGGCAAAATAGCGACGTGATTCATGATGAAGACCGGGAAATGAACCGTTTGGTGTTCTTTCCCGCCTAAGTTGAAGTCCAGAGGATAGAAATATTTGAATTCTTCTCGGATGGGCTGCCAATGCTCTTGCTCTTGGTGTTGTTCCTGGCCTTTACCTGAGCTTTTTCCTTTCCCTAAAAAAACATAATCGAAGAACTCTTCGGTAAGTTCTTCTGCTTTAAGGGTCTTGTTGTTGATGAATTTGGATACTATATAGTACGCTGGATATAATGTTGAATCGCTAATTGGTTCAATAATCCATTTCTGGTCAAAGGGCAGCCGGCTGCCTAACCAGTTGCCCAGGCGGGCGCAAGCCCGATCGCTGAACCAATCGAGAATGGAAGGAAGATGCTGATAATATTCCTCCGGATAAATGAACATCTCCCGCGCCTGCTCTTTGCTTCTCTCCGTGAGCTCCGGATCAGAATAACGAATAAACCATTGATCATCCAGGCGCTTGATGAACACTTTTCCGCCGCAACGGCAGACGACTTCCTCGCTTAAATCCTGGAAAATATCTGCTTTCCCTTTCTCCAAAAGCTCTGCTTTAATCAGCTCTTTGGCCTGCTCAACTTTCATCCCGGCGTACTGGCCACAGCTTTGGGCCAGGACTCCTTTATGATAACCGGCTTTGTAAATTTCTTTAGTCGCTTCTTCCAGTTGCGGGTCATCCAGCGCGGTAATCTTCAGTTTTTCCACGATTTCCTTGGCCGGGAATTCGCCATAGCCTTCGGTAACGATGATCGGGATCAAATCAAGGTACTGTATTTCTTCCAGGTTCAGCCCATATCTATGGGCTTCATGCATATTCTCCTGAAGATGTTTCAGGGCGACGTAATCATAGGGGGCATCGCTGGGGACGCTGGTGACGATGCCGGAACCAATGTGGGGATCGCAGAATGAAGCCGGCAGGATAATTATTTCCCGTTCAATGCCCGGGGCAAGACATTTCTTTCCCAGCAGGTCAGCAGCTTTGACTTCCTCTTTTACCAAGACGTTATCTTTCTGAAAGGCAAGTTTTTCCGCCGCTTCCTGGCTAAGGATCCAGCATTCACCATTAACGTCAGCCTTTACATACGTTGCTACAGGATTGATCCATAAATTAGTCTGCCCGTAAATGGTTTCCGGGCGTAAAGTGGCCGCTACCAGGAAATCATTTCCCAACTTGAACTTCAACAAAGTATATTCTACCTTCTCAGCATTCCCGCCTTTCGAAATGTCGGTCTCACTGGGATCGACCGCTACCGGGCCGCAGTTCACGCAGGCCGTGGCAAAATAAGGTTTTTGCAGTAACAGGTTTTTCTGCTGCAATTTGCGGAACTGCCACTGGATGAATTTCTCGTAATCGGGAAAAATCGTGCAGGTAAACCTGTCCCAATCGCAGAGGAAGCCAAACTTCTTCCAGTAGTCATGGACGTAGACGTTATTGAAGTATTCTACTACTTTCCGGGCTTCACCTAATTCCGGGATCTTTTTCTCCGGACAGCCGTTATTTTTCAGGTATTCAATCCAGTCCGGATCACCGCGTTTGACCTTATTGGCAAAGGCCAGGGCTTGATTGCCGGAAGCATGCGTTCCCACTGGAAACAATACTTCTTTGCCCTGCATCCGTTCATATCTGCAGATGGCATCGGTATAGGAGTAGCCGCGCAGGTGGCCGACGTGCAGGTAGCCGGAAATGCCAGGATAGGCAAAGATCATGAAGAACTTTTCTTTTTTTTTGTTTACGGCAGCCTTGCCGAGTTCTGCTTTCGCCCAGGCCCGTTGCCATTTCTGCTGGATTTTGCTCCAGTTGAGCACCTTGGTAGTCATGGCGGAAAGAGTATGAAAGATGTTTTTAAAGGTTTATGTTAGCGGTACTACTGCACTAACCTGGAGCCGGTGCAGAACTTTTGCTTAAATTAGATAAGAATATAAAAGCTGAAAGATCTTACTTTAATACATACTATTTATTAATGGAAGAATTATGTGCTCCCCATGAGAATACTAAACTTCCTTTTTAGTTCAACGGGATCCATTTCCAGGAGAGCCCG
>JBBSWG010000006.1:0-13058 GCA_038046425.1 Nanobdellota archaeon | reverse complement strand
CGGAGCTGGATTCGTTGATTTGGTGAAAGAAGCCGTGGGGAAAGTACGAGGCAGGGCTCTTTCTGAGCAGTTATTCACCGCTTTCATTCATCTCTTTCGGGAGAAATATAACCAAGAAAGGTAGTGATGTTGGTTCACGTTGGTGGAGCTTAATTTCAGAACTTTTATAACCTGCTGCTGTTCTTTACCCTCACCATGCCTCAATACAAAATCGTTTATGACCGCAAGAACTGTATCGGCGTCAGCAGCTGCGCTCTTTTAGCAGAGAAATTCTGGGTGATGGATAAAAAGGATGATAAAGCGGTGTTGGTGGGCGGTAAGCTGGTGGAAGGAAAAAACAAAGGTGACCATACCTGGGAACTTAAGATTGATGAAAATGATCTGGAAATAAATAAAGACGCCGCCCGCAACTGCCCGGTCAACGTGATTAAGATTTATGATGAGAAGGGGAAAGAAGTTCTGCGGTAAATCATTTCTTGATCTGTCCCCCTCCCGCCGGCAGGACGTTCTGAATTTCGTCTACATCCCCCCCACCTAGCTGATGTTTAATCTTCTTCGCTAACTCCCCTTTGCTTTCCTTGCCGGGGAACACGAAAACGTAATTTACTGTTTGTTTCTTCACTGCCGTTTCCGGCCCGGCAATGATCCGTCCTTCCACCAGACCCAGGGCATACTCCAGCCGGGGATGATAAAACGTTTTCTTGCCATATATCATGAAACTGCCTTTAGCCAGGTACTCGCCGGCCGGTGCTTCCTTGCTAACCTGCTCGGGTTTAACCAAAAACACATCTGTACTGCCAAGTCCTAATTTCCAGGCTCGGGAGTAGACGGCAGTCGCCTGAGCTGCTTCCTGAAGGGTGGCCTCGCCGGCAGCCTTTCTTTCTTTTTTCTCCCCCTCTCTCTCTTCTCCTCCCTCTTCTCGTTCCCTCCTCGTCCCTCCTTTAACCAGGAAAAAGGGCGAGCCAGCCGCTTCCGTGTGGAACACCAGGTCATCTTTTTCCAGGTGTTTTTTGATGATGATATCATTGGACGTGGCGTCTTTCCCGCCAATACACAAAAAGCCCTCTGACGAGATAAACCAATGGAATTTCTCATACCATTTACGTACTCGGGCAACTTTCCGCAGCTGCTCTTCCTGCTTAGCGTGCTCCTGCTGCCAGAATTTATCTTCTTCTCGCTGTAGTTGCGCCAGCTTCTTTTTGCTTTCTTGCAGCGCGTGCTGCGCTCCCGCTAATTTCTTTTTGGCTTTTTTCGCAAGCTCAAAGTATCGGGCGGCGTTCTCTTCCAGGGATTGGGTAAGGTGGAGTTTGAGTTCCATGGTCATTCTCTATAAATTTTTAGATAATTATCAAAGACTTCGCAAAGCGTATTATCTAATTTATCCTTCATGGGGGTGTCAAGCAAATAACAAAATTGCACAACAACATTATCTGCATTCTTATTTTTATACCGCAAGACTATTACTCCTTTATGCAGCTTCAGTGGAAACTGCTGTAAATTTGTAAAATCCTTATCGAATGTTAGCAGTATCCTACTTTCCGCTTTACATAGGTCCAACAATCTTTTATCATCTATCCCGGCGAGGTCTTCTTCTTTAATATCTTTCACCGAATGACCTTTTCTTCTGATGGCCCTGATGAGGGAATCGGGGATGTTTTCATCGGCAATAAATCTCATCTTACGCCGCCTGCGAGGTGAAAGGGATTACTTCTTCATGATTCAAAACATTTCTGGCATATTCCAATGCTTCCCTAATATTCTCTTTGGTGAGGTGGGGATATTCTTTAAGAATTTCCAGCGGCGTCATTCCTGAAGAGAGTAATTCTAGAATAAATTCAACAGAGATTCTCGTACCCGCAATCACTGGTTTCCCCATTGCTATTTTTGGATTGGTGGTTATTGCCATACTGCTCTTTAAATCGTTGATTTTTATAAACCTTTGTCTAGTACCCCTTCACATATCCTCGTTGCCTGGTCAGGAAATGTTCCAGCCTTCGCCACCGGCTTTGGCTGGCAGCTGGAATAAAGCCCAGATGACGCATGACGTTTTCCGGGACAACGGAAGTTTCTGCTTCCACGAAAGAAACCTGGTACGCCTTGCAGAACCCGTCCATCGCTTTCAGCAGACGCAGCAGTGCCGCTATTCTGTTTCCCTGGAATGTTTCTAACAGACCAATCGCTTTAATGCGGGCATAGGACTGATCTTTTGTATAATAAATCCAGAGCTGCAGCACGCCGACAATATTCTTCCTCCCGGAGACAGATTTTTGGATTAGGTTTCTGGGCAGATTACGGTAAATCATCAGCGGGTTCAGCTCGCTCCAGTGAATCGGAAGAACCACATGCCCTTTATTGTTAAACTCATAATGGACTTTAAGCTCCGAGTCAATGACAATGTAGAGAAAACGGATGTTTTTAATCTTCTGTCCTGGCAGATTATTCGCAATGATAATTTGTGCTCCCATCTACTCCTACCTCCTCCCGAGCTCCGTCGGGCCAAAAGCCTGTTCTAACTCTTCCTGGCGAAAGCCCGCTGGTACCGTCCCTTTGCAGGCATACAAATAGAGCGCCGTCCGGGCAATCATTGATAAATTGGAAAAGAACAGGATGCTGACCGTACTATAGACTAGCCCCCCTACCTTCCAGGCGAAGGAATTGGCGTACAAGCCATACAGAATAACTACTAGCCCTACCACTATCAAAGCGACACTGCCGGTAGTCAGAAAACTGGGTGAATGGGCTGCCTCTTTCCACTTCCCCCGTATCAACTCCCGGGAACGGTGGAGGGCATGATGGATATCCTGGCTTTCGATAATCATCGCTGGCACGGCAAAATACGTTAACCGATCCCAGGATTCTCCTTTCCCATGAGGAAACAACAGCTGGCTAATCGGTTTTGATTTTGTCCCCAGGTAGCGCAGCACGATACCTAAGGGAATAGCGGCAATCAGCGCCCAGCGGAACAATTTTCCACCATGCTGAAGCGCTGGTCTCAGGTTTTGTACTACCTTTAGTTTCTTTTTCTGGAATAATGCCGCGGTGCTGGAAGCAGTGCCGGCGTTGCTGAACATGATGATAAAGTAGGCGAGGACTAAAAAAGCAAACACTTTACCTGTGGAAATTTCATTTTCAACCACTTTAACCGAGCTGAGATTAAAAGCCAGAGCCGCGATTTTTCCCGGGAAGACAATGAAGAGGACCAAGGCGAGGATGAGCAGTGCCGAACCCAGAGGAAGAAGGAGCAACCGCGGCTCGCTCCGCAGTACGGAAAAGCTGGATTGCAGCAGAGTCATCTTAACCGGATTTTGACAGTATCAGGAGGGGCAACAGCATCAACAAGGGCGCACTTGTTCAGCGACAATAGCCTGCTCCACACAGATCGCTTCTCCTTCGGGCAGGGATAGTTTAGGGGTAATCTTGATCTGGCGAATCTCACCATTTACGTCCATGGCAGAGGGCAAATTGCCGACGTAACTTCCCGCTTTGGTCATCTTAGCATTATTCAGCTCAAAGGTATCTGCCTTTTCGTTACCGATAACGTTAACAATCAGACCCTCAATGTTGATATTTAGGCCATTCTCTACGGTAAAAGAAATTTTCTTAGCAGCAGCGTTATAACAGAGCTGTTCCTGTCCACCGATGCTGGACAGTTTCATCTTAGTTTCGATGGCGCATTCTGCCCCTTCTTCGAGCTGGGCTTCACCAAAGCGGGTGATGCCCGTGCCTACGGCTACCGCAAAGGAGATCAACAGCATAGTAATCATTAAAGGGGTGATGGCTCTTTTGTTGAAAATGATGGTGGGGGTAATCATAGTTGTTAACTCCGGTTAGGTTGAGCAGTTAGGTTGATAGCCTCTATTCTTTATTAGTATTATTGACTCCCATTTAACTTCTTATGGAGCACCCCCTGATGGTGGATCTCTACTACCCGATGGATGGGTACAAAGCTTTCCCGGCCTTCATGGAGGAAAACCAGGAAGCCTTTTTCAATCTTATGCAATTTTTCCACAGGAAGAAGCCGGTGCTGCTGCTGGATCTTATCGTGATATTTGATCTGGAACTCATGGCGCTGGGGGTGTTGATGGACTTCTAAAAGGCTGTTCTTGGCGGCCTGCTGTGCTTCTTCGGCGGGATCGGTCTCTCGGAAAAAGACTTTGGAAAGTATCAGCATGACCAGGCCGAGGGCTAAGCTGATCCAGGGATTCTTGAGCGGGCCGAGATTGCCGATGCCATCCCAGACCCCAACCCAGAAGAACACTACTCCCATGACTCCCAGAAAGTACCAGACGTATTTTTGCACTTTTTCCCGGTGGATCATGGTGGGCCTCTGGATCAATGATTTTTCTAATCAATGATCTTCTTATAGTCTCCAATACCGTTTCCCTTGGTGCCTGATTTCGCTAACCCGGTGAATGGGGATAAACAGTTCTTCTTTGTCGCCTTTAATAATGAGTGTACCTGGTTCAATATCTCCCAGCTTCTCAGCGTTTACCGGGATATCTTTCTTTTGCGCTTTATCGCGATAAATGATGGTAAATTCCTGCTTTTGCGGATGGGCCTTGACAAACTGCATCACTTTACTGACCCCTTTTTCCACCCCGCCCAGAGGATCAAATTCCCGGAAGACCATTCCGGACAAGGTCAGAATCGCAAAACCGAAGAACAGGAAGATGAAGGGGTCGCCAAAGACCGGAATCTCATAGATGCCGGACCAGAAGCCTTTCCAGGTAAAAATAACTGCTACCGCCATGTATAATGC
Organism: Nanobdellota archaeon; assembly: GCA_038046425.1. Classification (GTDB taxonomy): domain Archaea; phylum Nanobdellota; class Nanobdellia; order Woesearchaeales; family GW2011-AR9; genus JAHFRS01. Next base: position 8,299 of record JBBSWG010000006.1, on the reverse strand, counting down.
CCACAAAAAATGCTTGTCCTGCTCGCGCAATGCCATCGTAACCTCTTTAAGTGTATTTAAGCTTAGAGAAAGAAATCGGGTATATATACTTTACCCTAAGATTTATATAGCTGTTGGCTTTTTCCAGGAAGATGGTGATAGAAAATCTGCAGAATACCTTTCTGACGCTTATTGCCATTGCTGCCGGTATAGCAGCGTTTGCTGGTATCTTCCTCCTGGAAAGCTTTTTCCGCAACAAGCTCAAAGAGCTGTTTGAAGACACTAATTATCTGATTTCATTTTTCCTAGTTGCCGGCTATTTCCTCTATGCCCTGGGAGAAGTCTCGTTCTATTTAATGCGGGTGGTGTTCCAGATGGAGTCACCTACCGGAATCCAGGATGTCTATTGGTCGGGAGGAGCAATCCTTATTCTTATCTCGTTCCTTGCGCTCACGATGGCCCTCTTCCGGCAAAAAAGAGAGATTAGTACGTTAGGAATAATGGCTGGCTTGGGTGCAGTACTATTAATCTTAGTTCTCCTGCTCGTGCCCAGCGGCACTTTTTTTACCCGCTTCTACCCCATTATCAGCGCTCTTATCGTCACCTTCGCTAGCAGCGCTATCCTCTTCCGCTCCCGACTGGGGAACTGGGCCCAGCCAATACAGTTATTCTTTCTGGCGAGCTGTGCCATCTTGCTAGGCGATGTTTTCTTTGGTTCAGCGACGGCCGCGGGAGGATATGGACTCATGGGTATGGCTGCCGATGTGTTCTACCTGCTCGGCTATTCGGCAAGTGCAGTAGCTTTCATCACTTTCCGCCGCCAATTCCATAAAGCAGCACTTTAGGGACTTCTGCATTTTTATCTAATCTAGGCAAAAGTGCAGACTCCGAAATTCTTAAATACTTGACTGTTTTACCGGCTTTCTATGGGTAAACAACTACCATTTTACCTGTTTTTTGTTCTCCTGGTTCTCTTCAACTCTGCCCTCGTCTCGGCTGCCGGCGGTGGAGGGGGTGGCGGCGGAGGTGGTTCTGGTGGCGGGGGAGGTGGAGGAGGAGGCGGTGGCGGAACATATCTCAGGAACATTGACTGTGATGACCGTGGTTTACTGACGTTTCAGCAAAATCCAGTCATTACCCCCGTTGTTCTGGAACAGGAAGATGGGAGCAACAGGACGGTGGAAGGAACATGGGATGGCTCTACATTTACCACCGATGAAGCGGTTATGAATTCCGCGGGTACATTTACCCTTCGTGATCCTAAAAATGGTGACAAGACTTTTTCTTGCCCGGGCTTGAGATTCAGTTGTAAATTGGTAGAATTATCATTGAGTTCCTGCATCAGAACAGCAGAAAAAGTGGAAGCAGGCTTTACCTTCGACCAGGGAGAACTTACTGACTTGAAAATACAGTTTGCCCTTTCCGGCACGAGCCGGAGATTTACCCATGACAAGAACGGCGTGTCCGCAGAATTGAAAGGGTTAAAGATCAGTAAAAAAGGGGAAAAGAGCTATACTTTAAACGTTCCTCTGGCAGAGAAGGTGCAGACTTTACAGATTTCCTTGCCGCGCTGCGTGGGCCAATACTATAAATATTCCAAGATTGATTGTGGGCAGGACGGGGAAGCGGCTGGTGAAGAAATAGGGGAGAAAGCAACTGCCCAACAATATGCGGAACAAAATGGCCAGAAATTGAAATGTGGTGGCTACCTGGACATTAAAGATCGGGTGAACTGTCGCCTTAGCTTGCGGGAAGAGCAACGTTCTGAACATGAAAATTTCTTCCCGGAAGAATGCAGAAGTTGGAAAGATCAAGATGCCTGTGTCCAAGTCTATCGGGCTGTAGAGCCCTGCTGGAAAGTGTCTAATGGCATCGCCCGATTCTCCTGCCTGCAGGGGAAAGTAGGGATGACGAATATTCCTTCGGCCAAGGCTGCCTGTAAAGGTGACAGTGTATGCCTCCTGCAGGTAAAGCAAAAAGCCTATTCCCTCATTAAATTACATCTCTATAACCTGGAAGAGGAAGCTGAAGAATGGGAAGAAGAGGGTAAATTAACCTTACAGGAGGTGGCTGACTTTGTGGTGAAGATGGAAGAGAGCAAGCTGGCCTTTAACCAAGCTCAGAGCAAACTGGAACGAAAGTTGGTTATCCTAAAAGCTCGTCAGCACTGGCTCGATTTAGTGAAGAAAGTTAAAGATGAAACGGTGGATAAAGATGAAAAATAGGATGGGGGTGGTGGTCCTGGTTATGATACTGGTTATGGCCCTGCTGGCTCTCGTTGCCTGTACTTTGGAAACTTCTCCGGTACCAACAACGGAAAATCCACCATCCTTAAATATATCATCAACTTTACCATCAGGATCAGACCAAGATTTACTTCAGCAGCATCCTGATTACCTGGATGAAGCCTTGCAGCAACTCGAGGAGGTAGAAACGGTAGAAGAAGGAGAAGAATAAGAGAGAGGAGAATAAGAAAGAGGAGAAGAGCTAGAGTAGGAACGCCCAGCAAAAAAAAAGGTGAACACCCATGGACATCAAACCCTTAATCAAACCTTTAATCAAACCAGATTTCCTGATTCTGCAGGACGATGCTACGGTCTCGCAATTGATCGGTAAGCTCAAGCAGTACGAAAAGCATTCCGCTATCGTCTTCCGCAACCACAAGTACCTGGGCCTGGTGGAGAAGAAACGATTGCTCCGTACTCGACTGGACGCGGCAGAAGCCAAACTGGGGAAGTACGTCCAGAAAGCACCAACGCTGAATGAAGATGCAGAGGTGATTGAAACGGCCTATCAGCTGTTCCAGAGCAATCTTGATTTTGCTCCCGTGGAAAAGAATAAGGCTATCATCGGCGTGGTGGAAGGCGTGGATGTGGCTTTGGCTGCTTTGCAGCTGCCAGAAATACAGAAATTGTTGGTTTCAGACATTAAATTAGTTAAGCCGAGCAAAGTAGCTAAGGACGATCCGATATCTCGGGCGATAGAAGTGATGCATGACGAGCATATTGATCACGTCCCCGTCTATGACCTAGGTAAGCTTTTCGGCATTCTCAGTTATAAAGATCTGTTGCGCCGCTATCTGGGCTGGACGCCCTATCGGGATTACAGTACCCGTTTCAACAAGATGGCGGGCAATAAAGTTGTCGAGGCGGAGATGCCGTCATTGGCCGCCTTGCCCGTGGGCACGTTCTGCACGAAGGATAACCTGTTGATAACCCGGCCGGGCGCTTTCCTCCGGGATGCCCTGGCGGTCATGAAGAAGAATAATGTGCATGATTTGATCGTGCAGCAGGGTGATATCTTGGTGGGCCTGTTAAGCGTAAAAAATGTCTTACGGAGAATCGGCAGCTTAAAGATCCCTCAGAATTTTAACATCCAGTTCATTGGCTTAAATCAGCTGCATCTCGAACCACAGCAGAAGGATAACGTGCAGAAGATCTGTTCCCATGAAGCGTTTAAGCTGCAGCGGAAGATCAAGAACGAGTTTGTGCTGGTAGTTCATCTGAAGGAATATGAATCGGGAGGAACGGGAAAAAAAGAGCCCGGAAGGGATAAAGGAAAAAGAAGCAAAGCCGAACGACTGGAGGAAAGAGGAAAACAGCATAAGTATTCCGTGCATATTCGGATGGAATTCCCGGGACAGATCCTGACCGTCTCGCAGGATGATTGGGAGATTGAAGCAGCGTTGCATAAGACTTTTGACAATGCCCAGAATGCTTTAGAGAAGAAGTTTAAGAGTTATGCTGTCCGGGGGGCAAGGAAAAAGGGGTGGTAGAACTAAAGCAGAATATTACATTTGGTGGAGGGCTGGCCAGGCCAAGAGGCGAGGTGAGAACTGGCGTCTCGTAAGAGGGTATGGTAGGTGCTCCACCGCCAAGCTGGAAGCGAATATTCAGCGAATACTGAAGTGATTGGAGCACTCGCCGAGCGGCCGGCCAGCTCTCCACCACGTAATCAAGAAAAATGAACCTCTTAAAGACTTTTCAGCTTAAGTGGTGGCAAGGCAGCATCTTTAAGATCTGCCTGCTTTCATTAGGATTAATCATTGGCAGTTTCTGGCCAGCTTTCTTCAGGGAGTGGATTGTTGTATTGGGAATTATCTGTATCGTTACTATGACCTACATTACGTATGTTTGGTGGAAACAGTGAAGGAAAATAGCACTATCAATTTTCTAATAAGAAGTCAATGGTGGCAATGCCCGGGGAATAAACTTGTCGTAAAAACCACTGATCCGACAACTACAACCAATTTATCGTCCATTTTTATATTCCCAAAGAACCTTTTTTATTATGAGAACTTACCCTATTTAAAAATCTTTTCCTCATTCTTCCTGATGCTTCACCTTCTCCTTCAACTTCTTCACCCGAAATTTTCTCGCATTCTCCTGGTTGGCAAAGCGATAACTCTTGCCATCGATCTCCGCTTCCACGACTTCTTCCACGTCTTTCAGCGGCTCGCCAGTCAAGGCATCTTTGCCTAGCTGACCCGGGCCGGCAGCCCCTTCCACAAAGCCTTCCTCCCAGGGAGCGATTTCATCATCTTCCTCCAATAAATCACGACCCTCTTTCGTATAAAGATCCTCATCTTCCTCCCCCTGAAGCATCTTGGTACGACGCTCCTCCGGCTTTTCTTCCGGCAGGATGCCTTGCTCCTCCTCAGGATAGAGGCGGACGTCTTCTGGTTCTTCTTCCTCTTTTCCTTTTTTCTTCTTGAGCTTGGAAGAAGCAGCTCCCCTTTTTGCCTTAGCTTTTGTGACCATACCCCTTTAGTATTTCCTGCTGCTTTAAAAGGATTACGGTGGGTTTTGAATGAACGGTACAGCCCCCGTTAAAAACTGGCCAGGTTATATCCTCCACAACAGTCCCGTTGATTGTCCCCCCGTTCCCCTGCGAGAGAATTTTCCGCAGAAAATTCTCCAAAAAAACATGCGGACGGTAGGATTCGAACCTACGAAGGGACTAACCCAATAGGTACCATAGTGCCTCAGGTCGTTTTGCCCGGCACACCTAAGCCTATCCCATCTGGCCGTGATCAAGCACATTGGCCGCTCTGGCACGTCCGCTTAAAGCAAGAAAAAGCTGATTTCTTTAAAAGGTTTTACTTAATTCGGCACAATCCATTTTGTGAGTGATTTCCTGAACAACGCCGCCGCCCGTGCCAAGAGGTGAGCCGAGCGGTGCTGTTTACGAAGATTTGTTCGCCTGTTCCGACGCTTTCCCGCTCCACCAGCAGATTTGCGGTAAGATGAACCGCAGGCGTCGGCGAGGCGAACGGCACCGGCGGCGTTGTTCAGGGGGAAGGGCACTATCGGCTCGCTCTTGGTAGGTATTTTCTGACTGTGGTACCTCCCCGTAGGGGCCATCCCCCTCCACAGACTAATGTTGATTCTGATACTATCGCTCGCATCTTGATAGTGCCCTTCTCCTCGGAAATCACTCACCTTTTGGATTGTGCCCTTAATTCACAGGAACAAGATAATAGTGAAATATTACCCCTGGAAACACTCTGACCCCATGAATATACCCTATATATAGTTTCAGTAAAAAGTATATATATCAATTCAACTTCTCCCTGATTTAGAGGTGGGAGGGGGTACTATGAGAGTTAATTCAGCACCGTTAAATGTTTGTATAGATTGTGATGAAACCATCACCAATCCGATCTGTTCAGAATGCTTAGCGGAGCGGATGAGAATGGTGGTGGAAGAGCACGATTGGGGATTAGCCCAGCAGATTCAAGGCATCGCCATCGAAGGTGCCACCCACTGCCTGTTCTGCGGGAAGAGCATGGCGCTCTGTGCCCATTGCTTTAGTAAGGAAACCTATGAATTTCTGCAGGAAAACAATCCTGCTTTGGCTGCAGAATTTGCCAGCCGTTTTGATTTTGACGTGCGGAAGGAGTTGGTAGAATTTGTCTGATTGGTTCTTCTGATTAGTTCTTTTCTGGTGGAGAGCTTGTTCATTCTCTTCCAAATCAAAAGCCCGGGGAGAGATCCGACAGCTTCACCCTCGGAATATCATAATCACAATAAGGGCAGGTAGCGGGAATTCTCTTGCTGGGGCTGTAGCGGAAATTATACTTGCAGTGCTGGCAGACATACTTCACAAATTCCGTGCCTTCAATCTTGGTAAAGGTCGCTTGTGTCTCCTGTTTTCGCAGCCGGGAAGCCCGTCCCAGGTATTCGTCTTCTTTGTCCCAGCCCGCTGGCCGGGGTACGGAAGATTCTGCCGGCTTATTGCTCATTCTTCCTGCCCCCCCGAGCATTTCTCTTCCTGTTCCGGTTCTTGCTCCCTCCCCGCCTCTTTCCTCTTCCGCCCCTTTCCCGACTTCAGCAGCAGATTTAGTCTTACCGGTATAACAGCCAGGGCAGACCATCATCTTAAAAGCATGGTGAAGCTTAAATTGGTCAGCTAACGCTTCATTGCCGCAATTCTTGCATTTCGCCTTAACGCCGATCATAAGCCCAGGAAGAAAGAGGTGGTATTTATAGTTTTTGCTCGTGCGTAATTGTTTAGCTTTCAGAAGCGGGGGCGGCCGCCAATGAGGCGGGCGAGCTGGGCTGATTACGGAGATTCGTCCGTCTATCCGACGCCTGCCTGTTCCGGAAGCGGCGCTAAGCGACGGGAACGATAGCCGGCGTCGGCGAGCCCGCCGGCGCCGCCCCCGCTTTCGAAGTAGCGGGGCATCTTCGAAATCTTCGCGGTTAAACCGTAGGCGCTGCGTCCCCTGCTGAAAATCCGCCGATCTTTAAATAGAGTAACAATCTTTAAATAGAGTAAAAAAGTTATTCTCTCTATGCACTCTTCTAAAGAACTCTCCCCCTTTTGGGAAAAAGTGGAAAAAGTAAACAGTAAGCTGATCATCCCGGCAGTGGTCATCCTGTTGTTCATCATCATCTATGAGCTTTTCTTGCATATTGAGAACCATACGCTGGAGCTACTCGTGAAAATCCTGGACGGTTTTGTGATCCTAGTATTTGTGGTAGACCTGATTTTTCTGGGCTGGAAAGCCCAAAGCACCAAATTCTTCTTTAAGAATTATTGGCTGGACATCTTAGCCGTATTTCCCTTTGGCTTAATATTTAACTTGGTGGAACAGATTTATCGGGTGCTGGCAGGGACCGAGAGGTTTGTGGTGGGGCAAGCGATCGTGCATGAAGGGCTGGAACTGCGCAAGGAAGCTCGCTTAGTTTCCAAAAGCGCTCGCTTAAGCAAATTCTTCCGCATTGGCGCAAGGCTGCTGCGGATCATTACCAAGACCAGGTTGTTTAGCGGCTTTCAGCGGAGGAAATATGTTCCGGGGAGGAAGGATTTACGGCAGCAGATTGTTCCGCATCCGGCGTATTTCATGATTCTCCTGATGGTAATAATAATTATCTTTCTATTTGCTGTTGAAAGGTTGCCTGAACAGCAAGTACCTCAAGAAATAGAAAAAGTTCTTACTCCTCTTCAAGATAAAACTTACATTACTACAGCAAAATTTCTTCGGGAACACCCCAAATATAAAGCTGGTATCAATGTTAAATCAGAAATTGGACACTACCTAACCCTTTTTGCAACTAAAAATTATACTGCCGCAGCCCAGAATCTTATCAGTTTTCAGGATCAGCTTAATGGACTGGACCTCTTCACTGCTTTAGAGGTTGACGCCGCCCTGGCCGAGGCTATTCAGGGGGCAGCGGAACAAGTCAGAAGCGCTGGCAGGGATATCGAGAACGAAAGAACAACCTGCCAAATCTTTAACGGCCTGCTGAATCCTTCTCTTCTGGTCATGGATTTAACCCTCTGGACAGGAAAATCACCGCTCTATCTGAGCTTACAACAAAGTAGAGAGATAGGAACTCAATGCCTGTTCTACTATCCTCAGCTTAGCCAGGGAATGTTTACCTACGATGTCTGGACCGGGAGAATTGTACAGCGCAGTGTTTTCTGTGATCCTTCTGAGGCGAAAAGCAAATGCTTTGGCGTCTGGGATTACTTTTGGAAATTTGCCGTTGATCCTCAGGAAGGAGCGATTAATTATGGTGTGGGCTGCACTATGACAGAGTGGATGAATCAGGGATTTGTCTGTACGAAGGGGGTTGACATTCGAAATGATCAACTTAAAGCTACTTATATTATTGTTCCCCATTATGGTACTACGCTGGAAATGGCAAGGTGGAACATTAAAGATTACTTTCAGAACGCTTTGGGCGTCAGCGGGAAAAGCATTATTGACAATGTTAAGCAGAAATGTGCTAAAATGACATACTCCCAAAATAAATCCAGCTAAAGCTGGGGGTTTCTCACGCAAACCATTTAACTTAAACTTTTCCCTCTT
>JBBSWG010000005.1:0-29234 GCA_038046425.1 Nanobdellota archaeon | reverse complement strand
TTCACCCATTAAAAGGGTTCGTGAGCTGGGTTCAGAACGCTGTGAGGCAGTTTGTGTGATATCTACTGGGAGTGTTGGGTGTCTGAAAGGAAGGACCTTTTAGTACGAGAGGAACGAAGGTTCGTAGCCTCTGGTCAACCGGTTATCTGGCAAGGTATGCCGGGCCGCCACGCTATAAGGGATAAGTACTGAACGCATCTAAGTACGAAGCTCCCCTTGAAAAGAGACACCTTCGGACACGGCAAGAACAGCCGTTTGATAGAAGCGCTGTGTACGCACCAAGGCAACGAGGTGTTGAGCAGGCGCTTACTAACGTCCATACCTTAATTTTCCCTATGGTTCATTTTTTTTCTTTTTTTCTGCATAGATTTGATAGAGATAGCGAGAGCGCTCTGGTGTGGGACAGTAAAACTAGGAAAGCGCTAGAAAAGGTTATTAATCAGTGCAGATTTTCTCCCGGTCATGATCGCTCAATATCAAAAATTAAAGGTTTGGCAATCAGCGTATAACTTTGTCTTGAAAGTATATACTATTGTTGAAACGTTTCCTTCCTATGAAGACAATAATATCACTTCCCAATTGCGGCGGGCGGCCACTTGTTTACCATTAAACATTGCTGAAGGAAGCGGTGCACGTTCCCCTAAGATATTTCTGAACTATCTTATTTTTGCCTATCGTTCCTCTCGGGAGATTGAGACCTTGCTGTTGCTAGCTCGGGACTTGAAGTATCTCGATGAAGCAAGATATAATGAAGTGAATAACGACTTACAGGACTTTACTAAAATGCTGGTTGGTTATATGGATTATTTAGAGCGAGATTATATTGGAAGCAGCCGCAAGAAGGATTTAACTCATTTTTATCGTCAGAAGAAAGAAGGTTTTGTAAGCAAGAATTTTGAACATCTAGCTTAATACTAGTGGTCGCAGTGAGTTCATTCCTAGCAGTTGAGCCCATTCATGCAAGTCGTCTATAAACAGGGTTATTTTTGTTACCGGTTTACTCCCTGACTACCTAACTGCCTCTTCTCGGATCACCAACCATTTTAACTGGTTCTTCTTTCATTAGCTTTAAAAATAGCCTCGGTTGTAGGAGAAGAACTATGTCCCTCTACGGCTTAGACCTTATTCTAGATCAAGATGATAAACCCTGGCTTATTGAATTAAATGGGATCCGTTCTGGCATGCACGGCTTTGAACAGGTTTATGGTGATGATCGGGTTGAGAAGAAAGTCCAGTCCCTGCTCCAGGAGCGCTACGGAACATTGACCATTAATGATGGAAAGTATCAATTAAACAAATTTAAGAAGGAACACCCCTGGAAATATGCTTCATCGCGAATAGCCAGTAAAATTCCCCTAGTCAGAAATGTTTTATATCGTCTTCCCCATTATCTCTATTCCCAGCAAGCCTTCTCCGGCTGGCTGTCAGAACGAGAAAATGATTTGGCCCATCTCGCCCGAGAAAATTATAAACTGTGGTTTCCTTTTCCCACCTACCTCGGGCAGGATTCAACCGTGCTGAATGTAGTCAATGACTTGACTTTAGAACATCCTCTAGTGAATTCTTATGTGGCGGAAGAGGTCACCAGGAACAAGTTTTTACAGCATCGCCTGCTGGCACCAACCCCTCTTGCTCATCTCCTTCCTCCGGCAGCTCTGGTAGGATTAGGCTGGGCGAATGCCTCGGAGATTGAGCAAGTGATCGGGCAGGTACCACTTTCTTCGCAGGTATCTTCTTCTCAAGTAATAGGCAAGCCTATTCAGGGAAGGCGAGGATGGGGTTTGCGAATGCTGTCCAATAATCAAGCGAGAGCGCTGCTGCAGGAGGCTGGCCCCTGGCAGGAGCCACCACCAGGCTTTATTCCTAGCTTCTTTTCTTTATGGAAAAACGCTTTATGGAAGAAAGAAGAGCAGCCACAATATTGGGAAGATCTGGTAGAGCAGCGAGACTATCGATTTGAGTATGGGATGTACCTTTTACAGCCGTGGATCGATTCCCGGCGAAAAGTAAACGGCGAAGAATATTTCACCTCCATTCGGGCTATCGTTTGCAACGGGCAGTTTATCGATGCCTATCTGCGCTATTCCCCGTCGCCCTACGTCAATATCGCCCAAGGGGCCAAAGCAACGAACTTTTCTCATCCCGGATTGGCAGAATTGTGCGAGAATATCATCGCTACCTACGAAGAAGAATGCGTCCAGCTTTCTCCGAACACGTTTCGTGAGGTTTTATACTCCTCTTATTTGAACGAGAAAGGGAGACGGAAAATAATCTGGGGCAGTGTTATCTTTACCTGTCAGTTAATCTCTGGCACCATACAGGTGGTTGAAATTAATACTCATATGCCTGAGATTGACACTCATATACCTAAATAAATTTGAGGATGCTTCAGAAAGCTGAATAATCACTTCTTTTCATCGCTCCCGTCTTTTTTCCCGTTCCCGCTCGCACCCAGCTTCTCGGTATGCCGGCATTTCGGATACCCGCTACAGCCCAGAAAACTGCCATACACTGATTTTCGTACCAACAACTCTTTTCCACACTTTGGACATTTCTTCTCCACTTTCTGCTGCTCAATCTGCTTGATTTCCTTTCTTTCCTCAGCAGTGGTCTTGCTGCTGCACTGCGGATTCAGGCAGACTTCCTGCTTCCGCCGTTGCTGGATGATCAAGATGAGCGGATGGTGGCAGAGCTCACAAGTCTTGCCCGTGCCTTTAATCAGGCCGCTCGCCGGCAGCTTGAAAGTGGCAGAGCAATCGGGATAGCGATCACAGGCGACAAAGCGGCCAAATTTTCCTCTCTTCACCATCAATTTTCCGCTCATACAAGCGGGACAAGTCCCCATAAAATTCTGCTCTTCCCTGGTTTCCTGTAAGGATTTGATGATGTCTTCGCCAATGATCTTTTCCTTTTTCTTAAAATCAGCCAGGAGCGCGGTAAGATATTTCTTTGCTTCCTCCAGCACTTTTTCCTGCCGTTCCTGACCGGCTCGGATATGTTCCATGTCCTCTTCAAAATGGGCCGTGAGCTGCTCATCTACAATCAAGGGCGCATACTTTTCTAAGATGTGCTCGGTCTCCATCCCTAACTTAGTTACGGTGATCTGCACCCCTTCGACATACCCGCGCTGGAAAAGACGCTCCAGAATATCAGCCCGGGTAGCTTTTGTGCCCAGTTGGCGTTTCTCTAACTCGCGGATGATGGAGCTCTGGTTATAACGGGGAGGGGGCTGCGTTTCCTTATCGATCTTCTTGATCTCTTTAATGGTTACTTTTTCCCCTTCTTTCATCTCCGGCAGCGTCACTTCTTCCACTTTCACATACGGTCGATAGAATTCATACCAATTCTCCTGCACGGTTCTGGTCCCTCTGGCAATGAATAACTCTCTTTTAACGCCAAGAGTCACTTCCATCGTTTCGCGAACTGCGGGAGCAGCAAACGTCGCCATAAATCTCTTGACGATTAAATCGTATATTTTCTGCTCTCTTGGTTTAAGGCTTTTGGGCACCACGCCAGTTGGAAAGATCGCCGGATGAGCCGGATCCATCTTCTTGCCGTTATTGGGCTTAAGCTGCCCTTGATTTTTCTCTTGCTGCAGTAGGCGCTGGCTCAATTCCCGATAAGTTTCCTGCTTGCTCAGCTCGCTCAGGATCTTACGAAAGCCTAACTTGGGGTCGAGCTGCTGGGAGGAAGTTCGTGGATAGGAAGTTACCCCCGCTAAATACAAACTTTGGGCCAGGTCTAAGGTTTCTTTCGGCGTGAACTTAAATTGAGCATAGGCTTCCGTCTGCAGCGTGGTTAAATCAAAAGGGAAAGGCGGCATTTGCTCCCGCTGGCTGCATTTCACTACGGCGATCAAGGCTTCTTTTTCTCCTTTTACTGCCTGCAGGATTCGTTCTACCTCTTTCTGCTCAAAAATCTTGTCGCTGACGTGCCAGGCTTCAATGGGATTCTTTTTGTAATCGCCCCATAAGCCGATCTGCCAATAGGGTTCTGACTTAAACGCAGCGATTTCCTTCTCCCGCTCTACCAGCAGCCGTAAGGCCGGCCCCTGCACCCGGCCGATGGACATTACTTTAAATGAGCCGGCTGTTTTTACGGAAGAAGTCAGCGCCCGGGATAAATTAATACCATAAAACCAATCCAGCTTATGTCTGGTCTCGCCCGCAAACGCTTGACCCCATTCCAGGTGCGGCAGCTTATGTTCGTACGCCTCGACCAGATCCGGCTTGGTAAGCGTTGAAAACTTCATCCGCTGGGCGTCTTTTTTCTTGCACAGAAAACGGATGACATTCCAACCAATGACCTCGCCTTCGGTGTCAAAGTCACAGGCAATGGTGAATTCGCTCGCTTTAGCTGCAAGTTCGCTGATCGTGTCAATATATTCTTTCACATACTGCAGGTTCTTGGAGAATTTATAGGCTGCTTCCCATTTTACTTCAAAGACGGGATAGCTCCAGCCCTGCTTCTTTTCTTCCACTAAGCCAAACAGGTGGCCGACAGCCGAGGTGACCAGGATATTCTTTTGGTTATGGACCAATTCATAGTATCCGCTTTGCTTTTTTTTCCTGAGCACGGGCTTGCCATCAGCCAGGGCTTCAGCTACTTTTCTTGCTGAACTGGGTTTTTCGGTGATGATCAATTCGGTCATGGAAACTGCCACCTGGCACGGTCATTCACCATATTATTTAAAAACGTTTGGGAGAAGAAAGGGAAAAAGAAGGAAGATAGAAAAAAAGAAAAAAATTGGGCCTGCCTTTACTGGCAGACGGCGGGTGTATCGCCCGCTCCTCCATCAGAGTCAGTACAGAAAGTGTCTGCAGGACAAACTTTATACTCCCCATACATGTTAGAACAGGTTGTTTCATTGATTTGGGAAGTACTCCAAGCAACACATCTGTCGGCATGGATAGCATTTTGGTGCGTAATGCTACCTCCTACTGTTGGAGAATTTTCAGTATCAATTTCGTCGCAAGACCCGGGGGTTACTTGAATTACAGTTTGACAGGCAGCAGGGATTGGCCCTTCTGGACTGATTGAACCTACACAAGTGGCAGCAGGAGGACAAGGCCGAGCATTGGTAAGGTTAATTACTTTTTTATAGTTGTTGGTCATTCCTCCAGCGACACAGCTGGTCTCATTAATCTGAAAATTAATAAACGGGGGACTAGTACTACAGTAATCATTGAATACCCTGGCCTCTCCAGTTGCTGCCGTTACGGTAAGTGTTCCAGAAACGATCGTAATGTTCAGCGGATCAGTATCACCAGCACAAGAGTAAGGGACACAGCCTTCATTTATTTGCCCGTCATTATCATTGTCTACACTATCAAAGCAAAACTCTTCAAGCATTTCAACTACTTCGGTTGTCGGTATTTCACTCTCCATTTCACAGCCCGAAAAGTCATACGTACAATCAGCAGCACATTGCACTGTTCCGGTGGCAGCAGGATCTTGCATCTGAGCATTACAGGTGGCTAAATTTGGATCACCTAAATCCGTGCCATCACAGGCTTCATCGCCTTCAATAACATTATTTCCGCAAACCTCTTGCCCGACACATGCTCCATTCTGGCACGTCTCACTCGAAGCACAGAAATAATCATTTTTTACCACATTTTTGGCTGTATTTCCTCTGCCTCCACTATAGCTCGCACAGAAATATTCCCTCACTTTAGTATTAGTCTTACATTCATTGGTATAGGTAAATAGTTTGCCTTTTTTATCTGTCCCTTCAACTCCTATATCGGTTTCAGTGCAGGTTTTGACATTCGATTTTACTATGCCCATTTGTCCAGAAGCCTGCCCAGCCAACGCTCCTTCTTCTTTCCCTTCTTTTGGCACACAGGCCGCAATCAGAAATAACGCTGCCACTAATCCTATCAACAGAATGATCTTTTTCATGCTTAACACCTTGTTTTTATTGATTTTGATAATTAAGCACAAGGAAAGCATCATCCCTATTTAAACCTTTTCCCCCCCCCCCAATATGGAGGTTGGAGAATATATCCCCTGATTGCGGGCCGGAATAAAATGAGAATGGTGATTATAAATTGGGATGGGGGGCAACAAATAAATCAGCTTTCCTAGCATGAACTTTCTCACCACAAGGTATTTAAAAAGGCCAGCCTATCAGTAGAGGCATGGCCCGTCGCAAGATCCGGGAGTTTGATGCCAAGAGGATTATAGCCAGTAATATTAATAATAGTGGTGACTCTAATAATAATTTTTCAGATGGAAATAATAGTTTACTATATGGGAAGATTAGAATAGGATTCAATTCAATTTTAATAGGCCAGGAAACAAGCCTAAAAACGCTTCCTTTCGATTATCCCTGGCTTCTCCAGCAAAAACTAGTAGTAAAACCTGACCAGCTCTTTGGCAAAAGAAAGAAGTTAGGGTTGGTGTTGTTAAATGCTAGCTGGTTGGAAGCCAAAGAATGGCTTGCTCAGTATCGGGGTAGAGAGTTCACCATAGGCAAAGTTACAGATAAACTTACCCATTTTCTGCTTGAGCCCTATGTCCCCCATGAGAAAGAATACTATTTAGCCCTTACTTCAGAACGGGATGCAGACATAATTCACTTTTCCGACCAAGGTGGCATTGACATTGAAGAAAACTGGGACAAAATACAGAAGATTGCCGTCCCCACGCTCCAGGATGAATTTGATTTAGGCTCTATTCCGATTCCATTACACCCCTTTGTGAGAGCCATTTTTCATCTTTACCGTAACCTTGATTTTACCTACTTAGAATTTAACCCATTTACTGTTGATGAGCAAGGTAACATCATCCTGCTGGATACGGTAGCGGAAGTAGATGATTGTGCTTCATTCAAGAATGCTAAACAATGGAGTACGCTCACTGGTAATTCTACCCCTACTGATAATCTTGCCAGCACGGGTAATCTCTCTTTCCCCAAACCTTTTGGCCGGCAGGCCTACCCGGAAGAAGAATTTATCAGCCGACTGGATGAAGAAAGCGGCGCTTCGCTGAAATTGACCGTACTCAATCCCCAGGGAAAAATCTGGAACATCCTTTCGGGAGGGGGAGCAAGCATCATTTACCTGGATGCTATCGCCAACTATGGCCAGGCTGCCGGCATTGCTAATTATGGTGAATATTCCGGCAATCCCACGACGGAAGAAAGTTATCAGTACGCTCGAACCGTGCTGAATCTAATGACCCGTGAACTCCATGATCAGGGAGGATTGACCTCTAATCTAAGAGGATTATTATTTATTGGGGGAGCGATTGCTAATTTTACTGATGTCGAGAAGACTTTTGCCGGCATAGTGCGGGCGTTGGAAGAATATCAGGAGAAATTGAGAAAGAATAAGGTTTCCATTTATGTTCGTCGTGGCGGGCCTAATTGGGAAAAAGGTTTAAGGCTGATGAAAGAGACCGGAGAGAGATTAGGATTAGTAATGAGAGTAACCGGGCCGGAGATACCGATGACGGAGATCGTGGCCACAGCATTAAAAGAAGTAGAAAAGAAAGAGGTGGGAAGATGAAAGTGGCAGCCATTACTGGGGCATACAGTGGATTGGGCGCAGCTTTGTCTGAACTGTTGGTGAAGAAAGGATATTTGCTGAAAAGATTATCGAGCATCTGGAATCTGGCTCTGAAGAATGGAACATCGTACTGCCAAGATCAAAAGAAAAATTATAAAAAAAGAAATAACTATCGCCAATGAAATCATTCGAGCTATTTACCAAGGACACCCAAGCCCTCTTCTATAACTTAAAACCCCAGCCCCTCCAGCAAATGCTCGATTTTGATTATCTCTGTGAAAGATTACCAAGTGTGGCCGCCATTGTCCACCCCGGCCAAAAGGGATTCCATAAAGCTTTCTTTGGCAGTAAGGAGATTATCATTCCTATTTATTCTACCCTGCAGGAAGCTGCCCAAAAACACCAAACTGCTGATGTGCTCATCAACTTTGCCTCTTTCCGCTCTGCTTACCCCTCTTCAAAAGAAGCATTAGGATTGCCCAGCCTGCGCACGATCGTTATCGTTGCTGAAGGAATGCCAGAACGGCAAGCCAAAGAATTAATCACTTTAGCTAAACAACGAAACAAATTGATCATCGGTCCAGCGACAGTTGGCGGTATCATCGCCGGCAAGTTCCGCATCGGCCATGCCGGCGGACTGATGGAAAACATTGTCAAAGCGAAACTGTATCGTCCGGGAAGTGTAGGCTTAGTTTCCAAGTCCGGAGGCATGATGAACGAGTTATTCCACATCATCAGCCGAGCGACGGATGGGATTTTCGAGGGAATTGCCATTGGTGGTGACCGGTATCCGGGCTCAACTCTGCTGGATCACCTGCTGCGTTACGAGGCTAACCCGGAAATCAAGCTCCTCGTTGCTCTCGGTGAACTAGGCGGAAAACAAGAATATGAAATTATTGAAGCCAAGAAAGCTGGCAGGATTACCAAACCGTTGGTGATGTGGGTTTCCGGAACCTGTGCGAGTATCTTTCCCTGGGAAGTGCAGTTTGGCCATGCTGGTGCGAAAGCGGGAAAGGAAGAAGAAAGTGCTCAAGCCAAGAATAAAGCCTTGCAGGAAGCAGGGATTATTGTTCCTGAATCCTTTGAAGAGTTGGAAGGGACTATTAAGAAGACGTTTATCGCACTAAATCTACCGGCCAAACCAGAAATTTCCCCTCTTTCAATACCTCTCGATTATGCTGAAGCTCTAAAACAAGGCCTGGTGCGGAAATCAACTCAATTCACGACGACCATCTCTTCTGACCGCGGTGAAGAGCCCACGTATGGAACGGTTCCGATGAGCGAAATCGTGGAGAAGAATTACCGCCTTGGTGACGTTATTGCTTTACTCTGGTTCAAGAAAAAGTTGCCAGCATACTTTACTAAATGTATTGAGCTAAGCATCCTGTTGTGTGCGGATCATGGTCCGGCCGTGAGTGGAGCGCACAATGCTATCGTGGCTGCCAGAGCTGGAAAAGATGTGATCTCCGCGTTATGCAGCGGCTTGCTGACGATTGGCCCGCGGTTTGGCGGGGCGATTGATGACGCAGCAAGATATTTTAAGGCTGCTCATGACCAAAAGCTGGAGCCGAACGATTTTGTGGAGGAGATGAAACGGAAAGGTATCCTGATTCCGGGAATAGGACATCGAGTGAAATCAAAGAGGAATCCTGACCAGCGAGTAGAATTATTAAAAAAATTTGCCCGAGAAAATTTTCCCGCCACTCCCTATCTTAACTATGTCCTGAGCGTGGAGAAAATTACCCTGCAGAAAGCCGAGAACTTAATCCTGAATGTGGATGGGTGTATTGGGGTTCTATTTGTGGACGCCCTAGTATCGTCAAAGCAATTTACCGAAGAGGAAATCAAGGAAATTTTAGAGATTGGTTATTTAAATGGTTTATTTGCCTTAGCCCGCAGCATCGGCCTGATTGGCCACATCCTCGATCAGAAGCGGCTGAATGAGCCGCTGTTTAGGCAGCCGACGGAGGAGATTTTGTATAAGTTAGGTGAAGATTAGCTAGACCGGATAAGAGTGATATTCGCCCCCTGATCAAAGATTATTTTTTGGTTTAAACCAGCCAATCTACCACAACAAACCTTATAAAGCAGCCATTCACCAGCGAGGATGGGTGTTGAAGGGTGAGTGAAGAGCAACGAGAAAAGCAGCAAAAAGATGAGGAGGTAATCATAGATTTCTCTAAATTAGGGACTAAACTGAAGAGTTGGTGGAAACAAGAATCAAGAGAAGTAGAACATCACCACCAAGAACACGAAAAAAAGTCTGATGACGAAATCTCTCTGGACTGGAATAAGGTAAAAGCAGCCTGGCACACTCATTCCCGTTGGCTCATCCCTTTGCTTTGCATCCTGCTGGCGATGTCCGTCTCCATCTACCTGCGGACGATGCCCTTGCGCCTGCCGATTGCTGATGATTGGGCGGAACGTAGTGTCACTGAATTCTACCAAAACCAGGTGCAACAACAAGTTGCCCAACAATATCCCAATCTCCCGGAGCAAAACCGAAACGTCCTGCTGGAAACAGAATGGCAGAAATTCTATCAACAAAATAAAGAACTCATTGATTCCCAAACGAAAGAATTGTCAAAGCAATATAAGAATAACTTTCGCGATGAACAGGGAACTACCTACTTACTGGGCATTGACCCCTATTATTACTATCGTCAGACGGCGTATGTGCTCAGGAACGGCTACCCCGGCAGTGAAATTCGGGAGGGAAAGATTTGGGATACCTATCGGCTGGCACCCGTTGGCGATTTGGGGGAATGGAACTTTCACCATTGGTTTGCTGCCCAGTGGCACCGTCTTCTTAACCTGTTCGGTGACTTTCCATTGATGCTCACGTTCTTCCTGGTAGGCACGGTATTTTCAGCTTTGACCGTAATCCCGGCTTTCTTTATTGGCCGGATTACGACCGGAAATAATGTTGGTGGATTCTTTACGGCGATGCTCTTAGCTGTTTCCAGCTTTTTTGTCTCCCGCACGACGGGAGAGAGTTCTGATACTGATGTCTATGCGGTGTTCTTTCCGGTGTTAATTACCTGGCTGTTCCTGGAGGCTCTGGAAGCGACAACCCTTCGGAGAAAAATAACCTGGATCAGCCTAGCGGGCTTCGCGACTGGCGTCTTTGCCTTTGCCTGGACCGGCTGGTGGTACATCGCTACGTTCATTTTGATTACCCTTGGAATGCACCTTGCCTACCTGCTGGTACGAAACCTGAAAACAATTCCCACGACGGTTACTTCATCCCCCTTTACGCAAACTGCAATCGTCATGGGTATCTATACCGCTCTTTCTACCCTCTTTGTGGGCATTTTCATTTCTTTTGATCAATTTGTGCGGGTCTTACGGGGCCCCTTTCAGTTTCTCCAGCTGAAAGCAGTAGCCGTTACTTCATACTGGCCCAACATTCGCACGACCGTGGCCGAGTTAAACGTTCCTCCTTTTGCCCACGTCATCGAGCAGTTTGATGGAAAGCTTTACTTTTCGTTGGCGATCATCGGCATTGCGCTGATGGCCATTAAAAAAAATAAGCAGGGAAAATGGGACTTAGCAACTTCTTTCTTCTTTGCGATGTGGTTTGCCTCAGCGGCCTTTGCCACCACTAAAGGAGTGCGGTTCATTTTACAACTTACGCCGGCTTTTGCCATCGGTCTGGGCACCTTTCTTGGCTTGACGTGGCACTATGCTTCCCGCTGGACGGTAAAAGAACTACGAATAAGCCCCTGGATCACTAAACTTATTTTTGTGCTGGTGCTCAGCTATTTTTTAGTCAGCCCTATAAAATCAGGTTATAGCCAGGCCTACAATTCTGCACCCAGTGTCAATGACGCCTGGTACAACAGCTTAACCAAAATCAAACTGGAAGCGCCTGAAAACATCATCATTACCTCCTGGTGGGATTTTGGGCACTGGTTTAAGGCCATTGCCGAACGACCGGTTACGTTTGACGGGGGCAACCAGGTGGGTTATGATGCCTATTGGGTAGGTAAATCGTTGCTTACTGAAAATGAGAAAACTACTGTGGGTATCGTCCGCATGCTTAACTGCGGGCAAAATCGGGCTTTCAATGAGTTGGATAAAATTCTCAACGACACGCCTAAGAGTATCAGTCTGCTGAATGCCATCCAGGTAGAGCCAAAAGATGAAGCTATCAGCACGCTGCGGGCTGCAGGCCTAGCGACAGAACAAATTGCCTCCGTCGTCCAATACACTCACTGCGTAGCACCAGCGGATTATTATATCACTTCCTGGGACATGGTAGGAAAAAGTGGGGTATGGGGTCATTTTGGCAGCTGGGATTTCAGGAAAGCGGTCCAGTACTTAAACACCAAAAAACTCTCAAGCGGGGAGGCGATTCCGTACTTAACGGCCGCGTTCAATCTAAGCGAGGAACAGGCACGAGAGATCTATCAGGAAGTGCAAACTGCTGATGCTGATAAATGGATTGCGCCCTGGCCTGGTATCTTAGGCAGCCCGCAGGCTTGTGATCAGATCGCGGAGCAGGAACTGCGTTGTGCCGCTGCAGTACAAGGAGGAACGATAGTCCTGCGGATTACGCTCAATGAAACGCCCTCGGCCTTCGTCGAGAATAATCCAGGTGTAGTCCCTAATTCTTTGGTATTTCCGAAGCGTGACGATATCCATGTGGAAAAATTTTCCGGACAAAAGTTGGGGATTTCGGTCGTGTTAATCCCCTCTGGGGATCGCTATTATGCCCTCATTACTGATCCCCTGCAAGCAGCCGGGATCTTTACCCGACTGTTCTTTTTAGAGGGACACGGCCTCCACTGCTTCAAAAAGTTTAGTGATGTCGGTCGGTTTGGCGCGGAACGGATCATCACCTGGATTGTCGACTATGACTGCCAGCAGGAAAATAAAGAGGGTTTTGAATAACTCGTACTCATCGAGGTGAAATACGTCAATGTCAACGTCGCCTCAAAACCCTCCCTTGAGGGGTAGGGGGTCCGGCTAAAACCGCTTCCGTTAATCAGTTGCGTTCTTTTACGTCCCCCTATTCCCCACGCTAGAGAATTTTGCAAAAACCGACCGGAGGGATGTTTTTCAAAATTCTCTCTTCTTCCATAATTCTTATAAAGCAATTTTTAATGCCCAAGAACTATGAAAAATATGGCGATCATCCCGGCCCATAATGAAGAGAAAACCATCGCGGAAGTAATCACCAAAGCTCGACAGCATATCCAACAGGTTATCGTGGTTGATGATGGATCCAGTGATTCGACCGCGGAACGGGCAGCCCAAGCGGGAGCGAAAGTACTGCAGCACAAAGTGAACCTGGGTAAGGGCGCAGCGCTCAAAACGGGATGTGACTATGCTCTTTCTCAGGGAGCACAGCGTCTGGTCGTCTTGGACGCTGATGGCCAACATGACCCACATGAAATTCCGCATTTCCTGGCGGCCCTCGACCGCCATGACCTGGCTTTTGGCTATCGTAAAATTCCTGACTCGATGCCTGGCGTGATGCGCCTGGGGAACAATATTATCAATCGGATATTGCACCTGGCCTATGGCGTCATTATCAAAGACAGCCAATGCGGCTACCGGGCCTTTACCGCTGCTGCTTACCCTAAAATCCGCTGGGAAACCACTGATTATTACGTCGAAACGGAGATGATCCTGCGCGTCGGTAAACAGGGACTAAAGCACACCCTTATCCCCATTGAGACCATTTATGCCGATGAGTACAAAGGGACAACGGTGCTTGATGGCGTCAAGATTGTCGCTAAAATGATCGGAGGAAAACTATGGTAAATCTTAACACGACATTTTGGATTCAGTTTTTAGGCGTGCTGTTTGGAGCAGCGATGATTTATTTTACGTTTGTAAAATATAAAAGAAAAGAACTCAACCGGCCGGAGTTTTTGTTTTGGCTGAGCTGCTGGATACTGCTGATGGTTATCGCCATCATTCCCTATGCGCTCGATCCGATCATTGCCCCACTGCACTTTTACCGTCGCTTGGATTTCTTTGTGGTCCTTGGCTTTTTTGTCCTCTTGATGTTCGGCTTCCACAACTATGCTTCTCTTAAGAAAATGGAAAAAAAGCTGGAGCTGTTCGTGCGCCAGGAAGCGTTACAGCCAGAGAGGGCCGAGAGGAAAAAATAATGAAAATTCTTTTCATCTGTGAACATTATTATCCTCATCCTGGTGGGGCAGAACTGCTTTTCAAAAATCTGGCGGAACGATTCGTCCAGCATGGCCATCAAGTTACTGTTCTTACGCGCCTGCTCAAAGGAACGCCAAAACGGGAAGAAATAAACGGCGTCTGGATTGAACGGGTGCCTTCCTTCTTTTCACGATACGCTTTTACCTTTTCCGCCATCGGTAAAGCTATCAAACTGGCTCGAAGCCATGACCTGATCCAGACCACGACCTTTAATGGTGCTCCTCCCGCCTGGCTGGCCGCCAGGCTGACGGGAAAGCCCGTCGTGGTAACGGTACATGAAATCTGGCTCGGAAAATGGAAAGAGGTTACGGGATTTTCCTGGCTGAACAGCCAAATTCATGAAATGATGGAACGGTTCCTTTACTATTTACCGTACGACAAATATATCTGTGGCTCTCAGGCAACGCAACGAGATCTCCTGCGCCGGGGCCTCGTCCCCAGTAAGGTTGAGCAAATCTATAACGGCTTTGATGACGCTTTCTGGAACCAACATCATTTCCGGAGCCGCAGAGCAGTGAGAAAAGAATTAGGAGTAGATGAAAAAGAGGGAGGTAAAAAGGAAAGAGATAAAACATTTGTTTATATCTCCTGGGGAAGGCCGGGGCCGAGTAAGGGCTTTGAGTATCTGCTCCAGGCCGTTCCCGCTATTACCACCAAGCTTCCCCAGGCTAAATTAATCCTGCTTCTGGGGGCAGCCAATAATTCCATGAACGCTTACCAGAAGAAAGTGCGGGAATTATCGAGCTTTATCGAACGCCAGCATCTTCAGAACCAGGTAACGATCATAACCCCTTTTTCCCATCAAGAGTTGGGAGATTATCTGCAGGCGGCGGATGGCGTCGTTATCCCTTCCGTCGCGGAAGGATTTGGCTATACCACTCTTGAGGCCATGGCCATGAAGAAACCGCTGGTAGTAAGCGATGCGGGTTCGTTACCAGAAATTGTCGGTGGGAAATACTTAATCTTTAAAAGTAAAGACGTGCAGGACCTGGCGAATAAAGTAATAGCGATTGCTTCCGGGCAATGGCAGGAGAAAGCTATTCCCAAATTTACCTGGGAGGAGTGCTGTAAACGCTATCTTCAGGTTTATGACGCTGTTCTTACCAAATTTCACAACATTTAAAAATAGGGAGTAGCGGAATTGACGTCATGCTGCCCGTGCCCTCTCCTCAGGCGTTTACCTCCCCAAAAATCATTTCCCTTGCTCAGGCGCGGGAACTTATTACCGCACTGAAATCTGCTGGAAAAACGGTCGGCCTCGGCCACGGCGGCTTTGACCTGCTCCATCCCGGGCATCTGATCCATTTTGAATCAGCAAAGAAGCTTTGTGACGTGCTGATGGTGTCTATCACTTCTGATCGCTTTGTCTCCTCCCGAAAAGGTTCTGGCCGGCCCATCTTCCCCCAACAGTTGCGGGCCTACTCGGTGGCGAGCCTCTCCTGTGTGGATTATGTAGTTATTACTGATTATGAAAGAGCTATTCCCATCTTAGAGCAATTGCAGCCAAGCTATTATATCAAAGGCCCGGATTTCATGGGCAAGACCACGCCCGGGATAACTGCCGAGCGGGAAGCGATCGCTAAAGTAGGTGGAGAGATAAAGTATACTACCGATGTTAAGCTGTCCACGACGGAAATCATTGACTACATCAAAACAAAAATGGACGTTCCTGAACTGCTCGTTGTGGTTGACCGTGACGGAACGCTAATAGAACACCAGGAATTTTTTGGTCACCAGGAAGGATGGCGGAGCGAATTGCGCTTGAATCAGGCGGTAGCTGATTATTTGGCTTATCTGCAGACAAAATATGCGACCACTAAAATAGTCGCCTCTAACCAGGCCGGGGTAGCCCGGGGATTGTATGATTGTAGCAGAGTGGAAGAAATCCATCAGGAAATTGCCCGGTTGCTCTCAGCGAAAGGAGTGAAAATAGACAGCTGGCAGTATTGTCCGGAAGTGGATGCGGCGTACGCCGAATTGAAGAAGAAAGAGTTAACCTTTGTATCCTCGCTGGTCAAGCCAACGACGAAACGGAAGCCGAGTAGAGCTATGGTGGACGATGCGCTCCAGGAATTACAGAAAGAGATAGCGGAATTTGCCACGGTTCTCGTGCTGGGTGATCAGGAGGAAGATGCAGGATTAGCGAGGAATCTGCAAGGGAAGTTTATTGACGTGAAAGGGAAGAATATAGGGGAATTGAAAAAGGAGTTTTTGTAATTGAGAATTTTCTACGGAAAATTCTCCGTTATTCAAAACTATCACACCATCAAGCTTTTCTGATTATGAATATTCTGGACGAGCATGGCGACATAAATTACCAACGATTTATCATTGGTTTTATCATTCATCTTCTTCAACGTGAACAGCTCACATTCCCGCAATAAAATCTCTCGATTGGCCGATGGAAAAAGCGAAAGGGCAAACAGAAAGAGAGATTCTGTATCACCCCGAATCGTCTCCTCGTGATATTTTTCCAAGATGATTTAACTTACGGTATAAGAATAAGAGTAATGCCAAAAATCATCAGCACAACGGCTACGATCCGCTGCTTCATATTTGCTTCATGAAAAATAATCTTGCCGTAGACGACACTTCCTAACAGACTAAGACGTTTGACTGAAATAACGTAAGGAACAATCTGCAGGAGGTAGGCAAGATTGACAAACACCACAGAAAACGTAAGCGTCAGGGCAATGAGGAAACATTTTCCGTTCTGCCTTACGATTGTTTTGATATCTTTTTTCTGAATAAGCGCGAGAAGAAATAAAGATATTCCCACAAAAAGAAAAATCACACTTGAGCCAAAAAAAGCATCCGAATGAATGACCACTCGTTTATCAAAGGGGATAGAGATACTGAAAATTAAAGCGACACCAAGCATGGCGAGAATTCCTGGATGTTGCCGCATCTGATGGAAAGGATCGAGCCAATGAGTAAATCCCAATCTCCTATTGAGGAGATAACCGCCTCCGACAATCAACAGAATCCCGATGCTTCCGCGGAAGGTTGGTAATTCTCCTAGAAAAATAAACGAGGGAAGAATTAAAAAAACAGGCGTAAATGAGAGCATAGGAACGGCTAATGAAAGGTCTGTATCTTGAAACGCTTGGAAGTAGAGCACCGCGGCAACGATATTAAGTATGCCGGTGATCAGAACCGCACTATAAAAACCAGGTTCAAGCACAGGTAAGCCTTTGATGCCGGAAATAAGCAGGAGTAAAATTCCTGAAAGGGTGAAAGTTGCGGCACTTAACAGAATCTTATCGATAGTAGGTACGTATCGTTTAATGAGCATATAGTATGTTGCATCAAACATTGCCGCTAACAATGCGAAAAATATCCAAATCATATTTTGAATTATTATTCTGCTCTATTTAAATATTGTTGGGTATAACCAATCGTCAAGTCCCCACTTCTATCGCCTAACAGGTCTAAGACTATACGTTCGTAATAAGTTCATAAAACTTAAAAATGATTGAATTCACGATTTTGTTATGCCCTTACGCAAGAAAGAACAGACACCAGTAGTAGATTCATTTTTTCTGCCAGGATCATCTTTTCCAGATGGTCAACGTTTTAGATAATCAACAATTTGTTGCAAATTTTTTTCCTCCATCTTTCCCTAAATATACGCCAGCAACTCCCGATGATCTTTAATGGTGATGATCTCTGGTGGTATCCTTACTTCCCGCTTTTCCTCACGGGGACAAAAATAGAGAAAGGGCATCCCAGCATTCTGGGCAGCACCATAATCACTGTAGCCGTCACCGACATACAACGCCGAGGAAGCGGGAATTCTTCTCCCGGAAACCTCGCCCATGAAATCGAGCGTAACTCGTAAAGGCTCAGCCGAAGGTTTGCCTTCCTTAAACATTTCTTTGCAGACCGTTTTTCCTTCCAGTACTGTTTTCAAGGCCGGAACATTTTTGATTATGGCATCCACAAAATCACGGCGGGCAGAAGTGCAGACGCCAAAGGGAATATTTCTCCGGGCAAGCTGTTCGTAGGCCTCGGTAAAATTCCCTAATATTTCCACGTTTCCCGTCAGCTCCATAAGATATTGGAATTTTCGTTCGCTGGCTTCGTTAATGATCAAATGTTGTTCTTTTGGGAGCAGCGCTTCCAGAGTCTTCTTGCTGGACAAGCCTTTCACCGTTGCTAACTGTTCGGCGGTGATTTCAAAGCCAAACTCTAGTCCCGTCCGCTGCCAGGCAGCCAGATGGAGGGCATCGGTATCAATGATCGTGCCGTCTAAGTCGTAGAGCAGGGCTTTTCTGGCGGTAAAAAAAGGTAAAGGCATCGCGAGTTTTCGCACCAGAGCGCTTTTTAAAAGTTGTGGAAGTAATTTCATAAAGTATATAAAAAAGACTTTTCGCAGAGCAATTATCGACAAAAGCATGAAACTTTTAACCTATAACGTCATGGAAGGGGGTGTCAAACCTGACCCCTCCCGGCTGGAGAAAGTTCTTCAGGTCATTGACGAACAAAATGCTGATATCGTTGGTTTACAGGAGACTCTTTTGACTAAGGGAAAAGAAAATGAGTTGATCACTGCCTTGCGGGAGAAAGGGATCTATCTCCAGGATATAGTGTTTGACCGTGAACAGGATTGGGCTCATACCACTGGTGTCGCCTTATTTAGCAAGTATGCTGCTTCCTCAACGAGGATCGTGGGAGAGAAAGTGAAAGCGGTGGAAATGACCTTTCCGGTCAACTTTAATAATGGTGATGCTCCGGCCCATCCTGCTTTGAACAGCAATTTCTCCCTTAGCAATGTCTACCTTTCGCATGTGGATGAAAAAACCCGCCTACCTCAGGTAAAAGAAGTGCTGCAGGAATTACACAGAGAAAAAGGAAATTACCACCTGCTGATGGGTGACTTTAACGCCCTTTCACCTGAAGATAATATTCCCGCCAGCGCGGTTGACTCCTTCTCCGAGCGCATGAAAGAGAAATACTGCCGAGATGGAAAATTGTGTTACGATACCATTGAAGCGGTGCTGCAAGCAGGCTATGTTGATGTCGGCCGGCACTTTTATAACCCTGAGGAAATAACCGGGAAGACCGATCTCTCGGGAGGAACTGGTGGTCATACCCGGCCCATCAGGATGGATTTCATCTTTGCCAAACCAGAGCTGCTTCCATATGTGCAGGAGTTTACGATGGTAAAAGAAGGTTTAGCCCGGACAGCTTCAGATCATTTTCCCTGGTACGTTATTCTGGACGAGACCCGGTTTCAATTACCTACATAAATTATTACCTACACTAAAACTATTACCCATGACTACACCAATTAAAGCCGTTATCTTTGACATGGATGGAACGATAGTGTATAAAGACACTCATCAGGCCAGCTGGCATGCCTTGTTCTCGCGCCTGGGTGTAGGAGCAGAAATGGAAAGAATTAATGATAAATATGATGACAAGGTTACCAACGTGATGACACCGGAAAACCATCAGCGGCAATTCGCCGAGTGCGTGGCCTTGCTCCGAGGAAGGACTGCACCAAGCATTGACGATCTTTTCCCCACTCTTCCTTACACGGCGGGATTCTCAAAATTTTGCTCTTACCTTCAGCAGCAGGGAGTGCCTACCGGCCTGGTAACCCTCAGCTTACTAATGGTTGCGGAGAAAATACAGCAAGAGCAGAGCCTGCAGGTGGTGCGGGCCAACGAGATTTATGTGCAGGATGGAAAGTACACTGGTGAAGGAAAAATTCACGTCTTATTCGGCAGTAAAGGAAAGGTAGTGAAGGAAGTTTATCAGGAACTTGGTGCAACCAAAGAAACTACTGCTTTCATTGGTGATAGCCTCAATGACATCGGCCCCTGGGAGGAAGTTGGCCTGCCGTTAGGCATTAATTTGCATCATCCGAATTGTAAACAACATGTCCGTGCCTACTTTGATAATTTCCATCAGGTTAAAGAATATTTTGAAGAGCAGCAGCTTTTGTCAGGGAAGCCTTGGTCAAGGAAGTGAGCAGCTATGGACCTCAGTTCTCTCGTCCAAACTGCCTTTGAACACTACCGTGCTTTCAATGAGGCGAATCCTATCACGGGATCAATCCTAACTGCCGGTGTTATTTTCCCCAGCGCCGATATCACTTCCCAGCTGATCACGGACAAAACAGTACATTGGCGCAAAGTGCGTTATACCACCGGCCTGGTCCCCTGGTATGGTGCCTGGGCCTACGTTTCGGTGCGCAGCGGCGATGTGGTGGAAGCCTACATCTCAGAACAGCCGCTGGCCAAAGCAGCGCTAGGGCCGAATCTCATTGGCCCCTTATTCAACCTCTTCTTCTTCCTGAACAACGGCGTGGGAGAAAAGAGCAATTATAGCCTTCAGGCGTTAGGACGGCATTATCGCTCTTTTTTTCAGAAAGAAAAAAAAGATGATACTCTTACGACCATCGTCCAGAGAAAACTGCTTGACTACATTCCTAAGAAAGAATACTGGAATTCGTTCATCGGCACGCTCACTTTCTGGAATGCCTTTCAATATGTGAATTACAGTTATATCCCGCAGGAACTGCAGACCCCAGCCACGTTAGGAGTGGCGTTTGGCTGGACGGTATTGTTATCATTATGGTCACTAGGAGGAGGAAGGAAGTTAATATCGAATACTCAACCATAACCATTATAAAGCTGTTTTCTGCCTTGCTCGTTGATGCCGAGATGAAAATCCTCTTCATTTCCGAGTATTACCGGCCGGAAGTCCGGGGAGGCGGGGAAATTAACCTGGCGGCGGTGGCCCAAGGGTTAAAACGAGCGGGAGTGGAAGTACTCGTTCTTACTTCATTTTTCCCTGCTCTGGCCCGCTATGAAGAACAAGAAGGGGTGAAAATCTATCGTCGACTTAAGACCGGAACGGATCCTTCCCGTTGGTTGAGCAACGTTCAACGCCGCCTGCTCTTCCCCCGTTCCATCATCAAGGAAGTAAAGATACTAGCAGCTGAAACATCGTTTGACCTCATTCATTGTCTGGGGACCAGCATCATCGCTGCCCCTCATTTGAAAAAATGGAACAAGCCTTTGTTCGCCACCATTGAAAGTTATCCAACTCTCTGCCCTAAGGGAGATCGGCTCTACCAGGGAACAAAAGAATGTAAACTTGTCTGTACCCTTCCTCATTTTCTCCGTTGCCAGGCAAAATCAAATGAAATCGGCAAGATGAAGAATAGGTGGTACCTGAAATACAATGTTCCCTTGCTTCTTTATATTTACTGGTATTACCGGCGATTAAATACCGCTTTACCGCATTGCCAACTGACCGCGATCAGCACCTATGTACAGAAATTATTGGCCCAGCATCAGATTCACCGCGTGACGGTCATTCCTAATATCATCGATCGGGAAAAATTTTCTTCTTTTGGATTTTCTTCTTTCCCGAAACTGCGAATTCTCTATCTTGGTTCTTTGATTGAATCTAAAGGACCACAGATTTTACTGGAGGCGATACGAGGGATAGAGTGCCGCTGCGATCTCTACGGTGACGGTATCTTGAAAGAACGACTGTCACGTTTCATTGAACAGCAGCACCTGGATGCTCAAATTCACGCCGCGGTGCCGCAGGAAAACGTGCCGGCCCTGTATGCCCAGGCCGACCTGGTCGTGTTTCCTTCCCTGTGGCCGGAACCGTTTGGGCGAATTGCTCTGGAAGCGCAGGCGAGTGGTGTCCCCCTGATTGCTTCCGCGACGGGAGGAATTCCGGAATTGGTCTCTCCCGGTAAGGGCCTGTTGGTAGAGCCGGGAAACAGCGAGGAGCTCCGGCGAGCCATCATGACGTTTCTGGGCCGAAGAAAAGGAGAAATAACCCCTGTTGGTCTCCAGCACTACTCTTCGAAGGCCGTGGTCTCTGCGCTTCTTTCTCTTTACCAACGGGCCGTTCAAGATAGTGCAGAACAGCACAGTGTTGGATATAAAAAAACAGAACGGTGATACAATACCTTTTTAAAAAGGAATTATCCCACTTTTATCATGGGTGAAAGCGATCCCGCAGGAGGTGAAGAAAAAAGAGTGTATGTGGGCATGAGCGGCGATTTAATCCATCATGGCCATATTAACCTTCTCTTAGAAGCCCAAAAATGGGGAGTAGTAACTGTTGGACTGTTAACGGATCATGGTCTCGCCAGCTATAAACGCCTTCCGGCCCTGACTTTTGAGCAGCGAAAGAAAATAATTGAGAATATTAAAGGGGTGCAACAGGTTGTGCCTCAGGAAACGTTAGACTACGTCTCTAATTTACGAAAGTACCAACCTCATTACGTTGTCCATGGCGATGATTGGCAGACCGGGGTACAAAAGGAAACTCGTAAACGGGTTATGGAAACCCTTCAGGAATGGGGAGGAAAATTAATAGAGGTTCCGTACACACCGGGCATTTCTTCTACGCAACTGCATAACCATCTCAAAGAGATAGGGACGACTCCCGAGGTGCGCATGAAGAAATTGCATCGGCTGCTGGAAGCAAAAGAAATTGTTCGCTTTCTGGAAACACATAGTGGCCTCAGCGCTTTGATCGTGGAGAACACGAAAATCATCCAGGAAGGTAAACACCAGGAATTTGATGGCCTGTGGATCAGCAGCTTGACCGATTCCACGGCTAAAGGCAAGCCCGATATCGAGTTAGTAGCGCGCTTGGACACGTTGCACCAGATCCTCGAAGCCACCACTAAACCGATCATTGTCGATGGGGATAGCGGGGGGCTGCCGGAACATTTTGTATTTTTAGTGAAGACCTTAGAACGGTTAGGAATTTCAGCGGTAATTATTGAAGACAAAGTCGGGCTGAAGAAAAATTCACTATTGAACGCGGCAGTTGTCCAGGAGCAGGATACCGTTAAAAACTTTAGCTATAAGATTTCTCTGGGGAAGAAGGCCCAAGTTACGGAAGACTTTATGATTATTGCCCGCATCGAAAGCTTAATTCTCGGTGCGGGAGTAGAAGATGCTCTCATTCGGGCCAATGCCTATATCCAGGCCGGTGCGGACGGCGTCATGATTCACAGTAAAGAGAGTACGCCAACGGAAATTTTTGCTTTTTGCCAGCGCTACGCTTCGTTGAGCCAAAAAGTGCCTTTAGTCGTCGTCCCTTCCACGTTCAGTCAAATCACCGAAACGGAGCTGCAGGAACGGGGGGTGAATGTTGTTATTTATGCCAATCACCTGTTACGCAGCTCCTATCCAGCGATGGTTAAGACTGCTGAGACTATTCTCCGGCACCAGCGGGCGCTGGAAGCAGAACAGTTATGTCTACCGATTAAAGAGATCATTAATTTAATTCCAGGAGGATAAAATTTCAGGAGGATACGCATGGTGGAAGGAGACCGGGATGAATGCGGCTTATGCCAGGGAAAAAAAGAAGAATATCGGCTTGTCCGGCGGGAGAAGCTGGTCTACGCTATGATTCCGCAAGAGCCACTGGTGGAAGGACACCTGCTTCTTGCTCCCCAGCGACACGGAAAGCTGGAGAGCTTAACGGGAGAAGAACTAGTGCAACTGCGTGATCTTACGGTAGTCCTGAAAGAACGGTTGGTGCAGCTTTATCCTGCTGCTCCCCCTTACCTTTATTCGGTTATGGACACCAGTCATTCTTCCATCCCGGATCACTTTCATTACCATCTCCTTCCCGGTAGCTGGAACCTGCGGAAAGTACTGGCTTGTTACGATTCCACCATCCCCGAACGGCGACGGGCGTCCCGCTCGGAGCTCGAGTCGTTGACCCGGAAAATAAAAATCCCCGACAACAAATAAAAATTGAAATGAAAGCAGGCTAGCCATTACCATGATTTCCAGCGGTTTCTTGTTTACAGCACTCCAGCAGCAGGGGATTACTTTTTATACTGGTGTTCCGGATTCGTTACTGAAAGATTTTTGTGCCTATATAACAGAACACGTCTCGCCAGAGCAAAACATCATTGCCGCCAATGAGGGAAATGCGGTAGCCCTCGCTGCCGGCTATTATTTAGCCACCGGAAAAACCAGCCTGATATATCTACAGAACTCGGGTTTGGGGAATGGTATTAATCCTTTAACTTCATTGACTGATCCGGAAGTATATGCTATCCCCCTGCTATTATTAATTGGTTGGCGAGGCGAACCGGGGGTAAACGATGAACCACAACATATTAAGATGGGGAGAGTGACGCCAAAGATATTGGAAAGCCTGGAAATTCCATTCCGTATTCTCCCGGCTACTCCGGTGGAGGCTGAAAACTGCCTCCAGGAAGCGGTGGATTCAATAAAACGACGCTCAGCTCCCTATGCCCTCCTGGTAAAAAAAGGTACGTTTGAACCTTACCCTTTACCGGATCAACAGTACCTCCGGCCGAGCCCGCCGAAAACTCTTTTCCCCCTTAACCGAGAACAGGTTCTGCGTGTTCTTGTCCCGATGCTAGGACCGGATGATATTGTCGTTTCCACGACGGGGAAAACCTCGCGGGAATTGTTTGAACTGCGCCGGGAACTCGGCCAGGGACACGAAAAAGATTTTCTGACCGTCGGTTGTATGGGGCATGCCTCCTCTATCGCCCTGGGTATAGCACTCCAAAAACCAGAGCGGACAGTCTATTGTCTGGATGGGGACGGTGCGGTAATTATGCATTTAGGAGCTTTAGCGACCATCGGAAAAGCACAGCCTGCCCGTCTTAAGCATATCATCATTAATAATTTTGCCCACGATTCCGTGGGAGGGCAGCCCACGGCTGCCGCGGTGATGAATATTCCAGCGATAGCGCTGGCCAGCGGCTATAAAACTGCTCTTGCTGCTCGCAGCGAAGCAGAAGTTATGGAAGCAATGGAAAAAATTAAAAAAACAACTGGTCCGGCGCTGCTGGAGATACAATGCAATAAAGGAGCCCGAGAAAATCTTGGCCGACCAACCAGAACACCGCGGGAAAACAAGCAGGATTTTATGAAAGGGCTGAGAACATGAAAGCGCTAATCCTTAATTCCGGAATAGGAAGCAGACTTGAAGAATTAACAAAAGATTGCCCAAAATGCTTACTGCCAGTTCGGGGGAGGACTATTCTCGATCGGCAGCTGGCCTCATTAACAGAATATGGTTTAGATGAGGTAATTATAACCACCGGCCCCTTTGAGGAAAAAATAATTGATTATGTTTCCTCGCATTTCCCCTCATTGAAAGCGAGGTATGTGCATAACCAGAATTATGCTTCTACAAACTATATTTATTCCATTTATTTAGCGAGAGCGCTCCTTGACGATGACCTGGTGTTACTTCACGGCGACCTGGTATTTGAAAAACGGGCTTTACCGGCGGCCCTGGACCACAACGAAGGTGTGATCATTAACGATAAAGCTGAAGTGCCCCGCAAAGACTTCAAAGGCCGGATAACCGACGGCATCGTCGCGGAAATTGGAGTTAACGTCTTTGGGGAAAACTGCTTTATGCTGCAGCCTTTGTATGTCTTGCCCAAAGAAAAAGGAATGATCTGGTGGCGGGAAATAGAAAACTTCATTCAGCGGGGAGAAGTAAATGTTTACGCTGAAAATGCTTTCAACCGCGTAGCGGACAAAATAAGATTAAAGCCGATATACTTTCATGGCTTCTGTATGGAGATAGATACTAAGACCGACTTGTCGCTGGCGGAAGACTTTTTGAGAACAGTAGAGCCCTGAGAACGGTAGAACACTAGCTTTATAAATGAACAGCGAGACGGGAAGCCCATGCCACAGGAATATTTTGGCCTAGGAAGCATCGGGCAGTTAAACGATATTTTATCCCTGGTTAAACCAAAGAGCATCTTTCTGGTACGGGGTCAGAAGTCCTACCGCTCTTCCGGGGCGGAGGAGAAAATAGGCCCGTTTCTGGCCCGATACCCGGTTACCGAATTTGCTGGTTTTTCTTCGAATACAAAAATTGAAGATGTAAAGAACGGTTTGGAACTGTTTCGGGAAAGATTTCCGGAAGGAAATGGTGCTCTTATTATGGCCATCGGCGGTGGCAGTGTGCTGGATTTGGCGAAAGGGATTGCCCTGTTGGCCAATAATCCCGGAGCGGCAGAAGATTATGTTACGAAAAAGAAACGTATTCAACCAAGAATAATTCCGTTTATGGCCATTCCCACTACCGCGGGAACAGGAAGTGAAGCCACCCATTTTGCCGCTATTTACGTTGATAAGACTAAATATTCCCTGGCCCATCCTAGCGTAGTCCCTGATTATGCCATTATCGATCCCAGCTTAACTTTTTCTCTTCCGCCCTATCAAACCGCCTGCACCGGTCTCGATGCTCTCGCCCAAGCGATAGAGTCCTACTGGAGTATCCATGCTGGGGAAGAGTCAAAGCAGTATGCTGGTGAGGCTATCCGTCTCGCCCTGGCCCATCTGGAGAAAGCTGTTACCGATCCTACACCCCGCGACAGGGTTGGCATGGCGAAGGCCGCTAATCTCGCCGGAAAGGCAATTAATCTTTCATTCACCACTGCCTGCCATGCCCTTTCCTACCCGCTTACCTCATACTTTGGTATTCCCCATGGGCATGCGGTTGCCTTAACCCTGCCTGAGATGGTGATCTATAATTCCCAGATCACGGAAAAAGAGTGTAATGATAGCCGGGGCGTACGGTACGTACGGAACATTATGCAGGAATTGGTAGTGTTATTTGGCGTTGACTCGGCTGAAGAAATAAAACGGCAGATAGAACAGCTTATGGATCATATCGGCGTCGAACGCCGGCTTTCCCCGCTAGGGGTTGCTTCCCAGAATATCGCTCAAATTACGGCTGACTTTAATGCCGAGCGGGGAAAAAATAATCCCCGGCAAATAACTCGAGAGCAGCTCCAACAGCTCTTGGAGAAAGTGCAAGGATAAACGAAGGGGATCAACGAAAAGGATGGACAAAGGGGATGTACAAAGAGAATGAACAAAATGGATAAAATTGCTTCCCCTCTTAAGCGCAAAGTTTAAAAATTAAAACAGCATTTAAAGCAGCATTAAGCGGGCTCATTACAAAAAAATAGTGAAAGAATGACCTCAATTGGAAGAATGGCCTCAATGAAACTGCCGCTCCTTACCGATCGTGCTGATCGTTTTTCTACAGGAACTGCTCAACGAAAGGGCCGAGTCCTCTTACTGACACCAAATCTTAAAGGTCTCCGTGATCCTCAGAGTGTCCACCGTATCCAACCATCATTGGGATTGATGATTCATGCCAGCGTGTTGCTCCGCGATGGCCATGAGGTAAAAATTCATGATACCGCCTTGGCTGATTTTTATCATCGCCCCGCCATCGATGACCGCAGCGTTACCATCGGCCAGTCGGAGGAAGAAATACGGAAGGAAATCGCCCGCTACCAGCCAGACATTGTGGGAATCTCTGCTTTGTTTTCTAATTTGGTTGATTCCGCTCACCTCATCGCCCGCCTGGTCAAAGAAGTGAACCCTCGTTGTCCAGTCATCCTGGGAGGAAATCATATTGGGAATGCCGTGAATGATTATCTCTACGCCAAAAGGGATCCTCAGTCCGGCCTTCCGGCACAACTAAAAGATTATGAAGATCCTAACATCGATTTTATCATGCATGGGGAAGTCGATCTTGAATTTCCCCAGTTGGTGAATGCTCTGCTGGACGGACGGGAGATCTCTGCTCTGCCGGGATTAGTGCAGCGAAAAGCAGGTAATGGTTCAGCCCAGGGTAGTCGAGCCCGTGGTGGTTCAGCCTATGGTAGTCCAGCCCCAGGCAGTCCACTCGAATATATTGTTAATCCCCCTCCTGCTGCCCGGGAGCCGCTCTCGGCCTTGCCCCATCCAGCCCGGCATCTCGTCGATATGGAAGGATACTTCAACATTGGCGCGTTCCATTCGGCAAACTCCAAGTCAAAACGCGTCGTTAACGTCATGGCTTCCCGTGGCTGTCCGGAGAAATGCACGTTCTGCACTACGCCCGATACGTGGGGATCGAAAGTGCGTTGGCGAGAGATCGATGACGTTATTGCTGAAATACGGGAGGCAAAAGAACACTACAAAGTTGGTGAGATCCAATTTGAAGATGATACCATTACCGCCAATCGGCTGCGTTTGCTGGCGCTCTGTGCGGAATTAGAGAAAGTCGGTCTGCCCTGGTGTACACCTAATGGCACCAAAGTCAACTATCATAAAAAACAGCAACGGGAGATGTATACGGCGATGTACAATTCTGGTTGCTATCAGATCACCCTGGCGTGTGAGAGCGGGGTACAACGCGTCCTGGATGAGATCATTCGGAAAAACTTAAAAGTAGAAGAGATGAAGCCAGCAATCGAACATGCTAAAGAAGCAGGCATGCTCGTGCATACGTTCTGGGTCATCGGTCATCCGGGGGAAACGTATGAAGAGATCCAGCAGACGATTGAATTCGCCCGATCCTGCGGTGCCGATAGTTATTCTGTTTCTATCCTTAGCCCGCTTCCGGGAACGCCAATTTATCGACAGGTGGTGCGGGAAAATTTATGGTGGGGGGAACGAGGCCTCAATGACTTGCTCTATCGGAATTCCTTAATCAAGGTGGACGGGTTTGCCGGACCGGAAGAGTTTGAACGTTTTGTTACCGCAGCTAATGTTGAACTAAATCTACTGCTCAAAAGGCGAGATCCACAAAGATTCCAACAGAAATATGGTGCCGATAGTTCTGAAAGGATGCTGGTGAAACAAACCTAGGCAGTCCAGGCGATGAAAGGGATATATACGTTGTTTCAGAAAGTTATTAAATGGGCTTTTGGTTGTTAGAGCGTAAAAGAATGGCAGAAGAAAGAGTCAAGCAGGAAAGAGCCTGGCCGGAGCAGGAAATCGGACAGAAAACCAGGCCGGAAACCAGGAAAGAGCATGATGAATTAACCGGAAGAGCGTTGCGCATTATCGTTAAACCGCTCGTTAAAGCGCTTCGATACACCAGCATCACTCCCAACCATATTACCCTCGTGAGTATCATCCCGGCCTTGGCCAGCATTTTCTTTCTGCTGCCTGGCAGCTACCAGGATACGGTCATTGGTGCAGTGCTGGCCTTTCTGTACGTGCTCTTGGATGCCACCGATGGACAACTGGCCCGGGAAAAAAACCTCTCGAGCATCAAGGGAAAATGGCTCGATGGAATTTTAGGCTATATTTTTGTTCCGTTTATGATGCTGGCAGTGGCGATCGGTAAACAGGATTATCAGACGTTGCTCGTAGGCGCTGTTGCCGCGCTGAGTTTTCCGATCCAATTTACGTTGATTTATTTCTTCAACAGCGAGTTTGGAAAAAGCAGAATGGAATTGCCGTTGTCATCTCGCTGGCAGGTGCTGCGCTATGCTTATGGTTTGGCCCTGTTCTTTCCCCTGCTCCTGGCGAGTGCGCTGTTGAATAGAATAGAATGGCTGCTGTGGTTCTTTGCCATCGCTGGCCATCTCTTCTGGCTGCTCGTCATAGCCCTCCAATTCCGCGAGCTCCAGCGTCGTGAGCGGAATGGAGAATGGAATAGAGAACGGAATGAAGAACGGAATGAAAAGAACGGGGGAAACTCCTCCGAACATCCTACCAAGAACTCTTGATATGGCTC
>JBBSWG010000004.1:0-2297 GCA_038046425.1 Nanobdellota archaeon | reverse complement strand
TCCACCATCTCAATCTCAATATTCAAATTCTCAGGTATAGGCACTCTCATGATCATCCGTAAGGCCCGTTCGTCAGCAGCGACGTCAATCAGCCGCTTATGAATCCGCATCTCATAGCGCTCCCAACTCGCTTTACCTTCGCCAGAAGGAGAACGTCTCGTCGTCAGCTTTAACCGTTTAGTAGGCAGAGGTATGGGCCCGCGTAACTCTGTGCCCGCCTTCTCGGCAATCTCTTTAATGCTGGCGCAGACCTGATTGATCTTGTCAATCTCAATACTAGCTAATTTGATTCGTGCGCGTTGAGCCATAGTCTTGCCTCACGATAATCTTTAAGGTTACCGTGCTTGATTTTTTTAATTTACAGTTTATCCTATAGTAAGTGACCTAAATATTTATACAAATGTCACTTACTATATTCCGAAAGACATAACTATTTGTATAATTATTTATGTCTTTCGCTATAATTGCTAGTGATTAATTCCCCACGCGAGAAATTTTTCCGCAGAAAAATTTCTACAGTGTCTTCTTCACCAAATCCATGCACATGCCGGCTCCGACGGTAGCACCGCTGTCGCGGATGGCAAACCGGCTCATCTGGGGAATTTCGGTGTTCTTCTCAATCACTACCGGCTGCACCGGCTTGATCTTAACCACGGCAGCATCACCATTGCGCAGGATTTCCTTGTTTTCTGTGACTTCTTGCCCGGTAGCGGGGTTGATCTTCTTCAGGATCTCCACGAATTGACAGGCGACCTGAGCGGTATGGATGTGGAATACTGGTGTATAACCAGCGGTAACAACCGTCGGATGGTTCATGATCACGACCTGCGCTGTAAATTCGGTAGCTACCGTCGGTGCATTGGATTCATGGCCCAGCACGTCTCCCCGAGCAATGTCGTTTTTCTGCAGGCCGCGGACGTTAAAGCCCACGTTGTCGCCGGGTTCAGCTTGCGGGATTTGCTCATGATGCATCTCGATGCTCTTGACTTCTCCTCGAACGCCTTTGCCTTCCCGTCCGGGAACGACGATGATTTTGTCGCCAACTTTCATCACGCCCGTTTCTACCCGGCCCACGGGAACGACGCCAATACCAGTGATATTATAAACATCCTGAATTGGCAGCCGCAGCGGCAGATGGGTAGGCTTCTGCGGGATACTGAACCTATCAATCGCTTCCAGCAGGCAGTCGCCGGTCCACCAGGACATCTTTGCGCTTTTCTTGGTGAGGTTCTCGCCGATTAAAGCAGCAGTGGGGATAAAGCGTAAGGTGTCTACTTTCCAGCCGGCCTGTAAAGCATGCTTTTTGACGTCTTCCACGACTTCTTTAAAACGGGATTCTTTGAAATCCACGCCAGGCATGTCCATCTTGTTTACAGCTATCAGTAACTGGCCGACGCCAAAAATCTTGGACAATTTCAAGTGTTCGATCGTCTGGGCGTTCACGCCGTCATTGGCCGCTACCACGAGAACCCCACAATCAGCTTGCGCGGCACCGGTGATCATATTCTTGATGAAATCCTTGTGTCCGGGAGCATCAATGATGGTAAAGTAATATTTAGGCGTATCGAAACGCTTATGGGAGAGGTCAATCGTCACGCCCCGTTCCTGCTCTTCTTTCAGCTGGTCCATGACGAAGGCAAATTCAAAGCCCGACTTGCCTAATTGGGCGGCACGTTCCTTAAGCTTACGCATGGTCTGCTCATCGACGTTGCCCGTGTCGTATAAGAGCCGTCCAACAGTGGTAGATTTACCGTGATCGACATGTCCAATAAAGACCAGGTTAATATGTTCTTTTGCTCGTGCCATCGTGATGTTCCTCCGTTTTCTTCTATTTATCTTCTTTTTTCTACCGATTTCCTGTAGTTAATTACAGTTCAGTAACTGCGTGGCACCGCGGGGTATTTATAAAGATTTCGGAGAGAATCTGGAAAAACCTTCCGCTGGTCAGTTTTTGCCACCAGGATTAATCTTTCACCGGCGCTTCTTTCCTGAAGCCGCAGCTTTTACAATACCACACTTCATAGATCCCATCGGCATAGCGATGCTGGCCCTGGTGCAAGGGTTTATGACAGTCAGGACAAGTGGTGAGCATGGGCTTCTGGATACTGAACAGGTTTATATTTTCTTTGGTAACATTTAAGAAGTAGAGGGAAATATTTCAAGTATGGTCTTCTGGGGGAAAGAGAAGATAGAATTGATCGGGATCGTTAAACAGTAAGCCGCTAAATCTTAACATTTCATACCTTTCCTGATCAGGCTGATAAGCAGTGCTGTAGAAAATAACATAGTACTTACAA
>JBBSWG010000003.1:0-15965 GCA_038046425.1 Nanobdellota archaeon | reverse complement strand
AAGTCCATTCACGGTGACAACCTAGGACTAGCAGGCCAGCCTAGCTCTCCCTACACTTAAGGGTTATAAATAGGCACTGATAGATAAATGTTTTGGGTTAAAAGCAGGTATTTTTACTTTTATGCCCCCGCCAGAGCCAACGCCTTCTTGGAGCGATAGAAGAAGTATCCCAGGATAACAAAGGTAATTACCGGAGAGACCCAGGGTGGTACCTGTACCCCAAAACTATCGGCAATCATTACCAGGCCCAACGCAAACACCGAATACATCGCCCCATTCTTCAAGTATTTATACTTCTTGATCCGCTCAATATTGCCAATGGTAAGCTGCCGTACAATAACCGCACCAAGGCCATTCCCCAACAGAATAATAGGAATCGATAAGGTAAAAGCAAAAGCGCCCAGCACACCGTCGATGGAGAACGTCGTATCAATCACCTCCAGATACAAAATCTTGCTCCAGTCGCTCAATGTTTCCTTAGTTTCTTTGGTTTCTTTAGGGTGAAGCAACGTATGCTCCGCTTTTTCTGCATTTTCCTTGAAGCCGTGGGTGATGAAAAAAGCCGTGCTGCCCAAGACGGCACCAAAGGCCATCAACGGATCCTTTTTCAGCGTAAACCAGACCATAACCGCCAAAATAATAGAAGTGGCGGCAAAAAACCAAACGGAATGTTTATGGAAAAATCGTTCATGATGCAGACCATATTCTTTTTGTTCCATGAACAGCCAGTGGAAGAATAAGAGGATTAGGAATAGGCCTCCGCCCACTAATAGTAATGGAGCAGATTTTTCGACGGCTTCAATAACCGCTGGATCAGAGCTGAAGGTGGCAGTAAACGAACCAATAAAGCCCAATTCCGGCGTTGTCCACCAGATAATTACCCAGGGCAGCAGCCCGCGGACAATAAAAACCGCAAACAGCATGCCCCACAACAGGAACCAGCGCCGGGCTTTCGGGCTCATGGTGCGGAGAACTTCCGCATTAATGACCGCATTGTCGATACTGCTGACCGTTTCAAAGAGGCCTAAGCCGAGGATGATGAGGGCGATGGAAGTCAGGTCAAAAGCCATGTTCTGCTAAGAAAAAAGGGCAGGATTTAAAAGGTTTTTGAAAATAGGTAATACTTCACTATTATGAAGCGGAGGGCGGGTACATGAGCGAGCCAGAGGCGAGCTCTGGCAAGTCTGCGGTGAGCTCGCCGACACCTGCATTTCAAATCGTAGCCTACCAGCGGTGACCAAGGAAAGTGTCGAAACAGACGAACGGAGCTCCGTAACCACCTCTGCTCGCTCACCATCTTGGCGGCCGCCCTCCGCTTCACGTGGCTGAATAATTACTATACCTTTTAGAGCACCATAATTTATTTAAAGGCGGGTGGTCGCGAAGGAATACTTTACCTTTCTGAAGCGGGTGAACATCCTCGAAACTTTCAAATGCACAAAAATGAAACTCGGCCTCACCTTTAACGACGTCCTGCTCGTGCCTAAAAAGAGTCCGTTGCATTCCCGCAGCGAAGCCGAGGTTAAGACTCGTTTCACCCGGAACATTGCCCTGAATATTCCTTTAGTCAGCGCCAACATGGCTACCGTGACTGAACATAAAATGGCCATTGCCATGGCCCGCGAGGGAGGCCTAGGAATTATTCACCAGTTCTGTACTGTTGAAGAGCAGGTCGAGGAAATTAAGCGGGTAAAAAGAAGCACTAGCTACATCATTGAAAATCCCTTGTCCGTAGCCCTGCCTCTCACCATCCGGGAAGCGGTGCAGATCATGAAAACGGAGGGGGTTACCAGTCTCCTGGTCCGGAAGGGAGAAGAGTTGGTGGGGATATTCACCTCCCGCGATTACCTGTTTGAAGATAATTTAGAGAAGAGCATTACCGAAGTGATGACGCCTAAAGAAAAGCTGGTAACTGCTCCCTATGGCATCAAGTTAGAGGAGGCAAAACAGATCCTCCATAAGCATCGCATTGAGAAACTGCCCTTGCTCGACCCAAATGGAAAGGTCCGCGGTCTGATAACCACGCAGGACATTAAAAAATTGGAGTACTGGCCAGCAGCCTGTCGCGACGGCAAAGGCCGTTTGCGCGTGGGCGCAGCCGTGGGAGTGAAAGATACGCTGGAACGCGCTAAGCTGTTAGTGGAAGCCAGTGTTGACGTCCTGGTTCTCGACATTGCCCATGCCCATTCGGAGATGACGATGCAGCGGCTGAAAGAACTGAAAGAAAATTTTTCGGTGGACGTGATGGTCGGCAATATCGCTACTGCAGAAGCAGCCCGAGACTTGATTCAAGCTGGTGCGGACGGATTAAAAGTGGGCATCGGCCCTTCTCCGGTCTGTACGACGAGAATCATTTCTGGAGCGGGCGTACCGCAACTAACAGCTGTTCAGGATGTCGTTGCCGTGGCTAAGAATTATAACATTCCAGTCTGTGCCGATGGCGGGATGAAGAGTCCCGGCGATGTGATCAAAGCGTTAGCCGCAGGAGCAAGTTCTGCTTTTTCCGGTTACCTGTTTGCAGGTACGGAGGAAGCGCCCGGTTTTGTGATCATGCGTGAAGGTAAACGCTATAAGCGCTACCTGGGTTCTGCCAGTTACGACAGCAGCCATGAGCGCAAGGAAAATCTGGAAGGCCGGAAAGTTAAAGAAAAGCTGGACGTGTTTGTGGAAGGCGTCGCCATTCTGGTGGATTACAAAGGCCCGGTAAGTGAAGTTATCCGCAGCATCATCAAGGGCGTGCAGAGCGGGATCAGTTATTGTGGCGCCAATACCATCTTAGAGATGCAGCAGAACGCCGAGTTCATCCAGATCACCGCTGCCGGCTGGGAAGAGAGCAAAAGTAGAGGGATGAAGTTGAGCGAGTGAAGTATTACATTTCTCCAAAAGGTTT
Organism: Nanobdellota archaeon; assembly: GCA_038046425.1. Taxonomy (GTDB): domain Archaea; phylum Nanobdellota; class Nanobdellia; order Woesearchaeales; family GW2011-AR9; genus JAHFRS01. Next base: position 13,075 of record JBBSWG010000003.1, on the reverse strand, counting down.
TTAAACATCAAGTTTATACTAGTATAAACTATGGAAAAAATGATTAAAAATGTGGATGAACACAGTTGGTTGGAATTAAAAGGAGAGGCCGCGCATCATAAGTTAAAAGTAGGCGAGTTTATTAGTTATCTCGTAAAAGAGCATAAGAGAATAGAACGAAAAAAAAAGAATGCCTGGGAGTATGTGTTACTGGGAAGAAAGCGGCTAGCGGATGCTGACGCTACGGCCATCAGAAAAACAATTTCTGTGTTTGAACACGATTACAACTTTGAAGAATGATAATCCTTGATACTGATGTTCTTATTGAAATAGAACGAGGTAATCAGAAAGTGATTGATCAATTGGCAAAACATCGCCAAACGTATCCCGGTAATATTGGTATCACCAGCGCGGTCTATGCAGAATTTATCTTTGGTTATCTTCATCAAAAGAGAACGGTGCCTACCCCTCTTGCTCTCTTTGATATTCTTGACTTTGATAAAGATGCTGCTTTCCTTTTTGCTCAAAAGAAAGAAGAATTGGATAGGAAAGGGAAGCCTATTCCTATTTTTGATCTAATAACCGCGAGCTGTGTGCTTGCTCAGGGAGCAACATTAATAACCCTCGATCAACATTTCCGGAATGTTTCAGGGTTAAAAGCTATTTTTCTGGAAGAGCGTGAAGAAAATTAAGATAGGTGGTGAGCAGGTGTGCTCAGTTTTTCATTACTGTTTACTCCACATCATCGAAATCATCAGAGTCATCATCGTTATCATCAAACTGTGGGAATTCCAATTCCGATATCATCGTGGTACAGCACATCATAGCGGTACACCCCCCTCAGGAATAATCTCCTCCTAGAAGAGCCGGAGGTTTAAAAAGTTAACGGTGGTGGAGGAGATAGATTAGGCAAGTAATTCTTTAGCTTTCTGAGGAGGGAGCACCAATTCCTGGGTGACGCTTCCGATTGCTAAGGTATTACAGAGAGCAATCACTTTTTTAAATACTCCACCATTCTTTCGTATTCTATGACCATCCCTGACCGCTACAATCCCAAAGATGCTGAACCGAAATGGCAGAAGTACTGGGAAGAGCAGAACATCTATGAATTTCACCCCGATCGAAAAAAAGAAACTTATGCGGTCGATACTCCACCCCCCACCGTCTCGGGCAAGATGCATCTAGGACATGCTTTCAGCTATTCCCAGCAGGATTTTATTGTGCGTTACCAACGGATGCGCGGTAAGAACGTCTTCTTTCCATTTGGCACGGACGATAATGGCCTGCCCACCGAACGCCTGGTGGAAAAGAAAAAGAATATCCTCTCCACCAAGATGAGCCGGGTCGAGTTCGTCAAGATCTGCAATGAGGTGATTGAACAGGAAAAGCCCTTGTTCATCAAAAGCTGGAAGGAAATTGGCATGTCTGCTGATTTTAAACGTTCTTATTCCACTATCAATCGCCATTGCCAGATCATCTCCCAGGCCTCTTTCATCGAATTATACCAGAAAGGACTGGTCTACCAGCAGGAATCACCCAATACCTTCTGTGTCAGCTGCCAGACGGCCATCGCTCAAGCGGAATTTGAAAATATGGAGATGACTTCGCATTTCAATGACGTCGTGTTTAAATGCGGGAGCCAGGATTTGATCATCGGCACGACCAGGCCGGAATTGATCCCGGCTTGCGTCGCCCTGTTCTACCATCCCGCTGACCAGCGCTACCAACTGCTGAAAGGAAAATTTGCGGTGGTTCCCCGGTTTAACTACCAGGTTCCTATTCTGAGCGATGAAAACGTAGACAAAGAAAAAGGCACGGGCTTGATGATGGTCTGCACTTTTGGTGATAAGGATGACGTGGATAAATGGCACCGCTACCAGCTGCCGTTGCGGGTCGTGATTGATAAGCAGGGAAGGATGAATGAGTTGGGAGAAGAGTTTAAAGGCCTGAAGATTAAGGAAGCGCGAAAAGCCATTCTCGACAAATTAAAGCAGGAGAATCTTCTTCTGCGTCAGCAGGAAATTGTTCATGCGGTAAATGTGCATGAGCGCTGCAAGACAGAAATTGAATTTCTGAAGACGAAACAATGGTATATCCGCCTTCTCGACAAAAAGGAAGAGCTGCTGGAAGCTGCCAATCAAATTACCTGGTATCCAGCGCACATGAAAGTCCGATATGACCACTGGGTGCAGAACCTGAATTGGGATTGGTGCATCTCGAGACAACGGCATTTCGGGATTCCCATTCCGGTCTGGAGGTGTAAGAGCTGTGGTACAGTTGTGTTACCTGATCTTCGGGACTTACCGGTTGACCCTTCTGTCCAGAAACCGGGGAAGAAATGCGGTTGTGGTTCGGCTGATTTTATCGGCGAGCAGGATGTCTTGGACACCTGGGCTACTTCCTCGCTTACACCGGAAATTGCCGGCAACTGGCTTCATCAGGGCGAGTACGATCTTAAATTTAATAGCAAGGAACCTTTTGCTTTACGTCCGCAAGCTCATGATATTATCCGCACCTGGTTGTTTTACACCATGGTAAAAAGCCTTTATCATCATGGGCGGGTTCCCTGGAAATGGGTGATGATTTCTGGCCATGCCCAGGATCCGCAGGGACGGAAAATGTCTAAGTCGCTGGGTAACATTATCGAGCCGCAGGCTATGATCCAAAAGTATTCCGCGGACTGCCTGCGCTTCTGGGCTGCTGGTTCTAAATTAGGTGATGACTTGCCGTTTCTGGAAAAGGATCTGGTCACCGGACAAAAATTCATCACTAAGCTTTGGAATGCTGCAAGATTCTGCCTGAGCCAGCTGCAGGATTATGAAGTAAGGGATGAGCCTAGCATCCTAAGGTCAAAACTCCCGCAAATTCCAGAAGCGGGCGCGTCGCGGGGGGTTGCCCCCTACGGGGACGCAGCGCCTACGGAAAATGAAGCCAGAGTTTTGAAGATGCTAGGCTCATTCAAAGGAAAAGAGGGAAGGAAAAGAACAGAAAAAATAACGGAACCTTTTGATGCCTGGCTGCTCAGCAAAGTTCAGAAACTCATCCAAGAATGCACGGAAACGTTTGACCGCTACGAGTACTTCAAGACCAAAGCGGAAGTTGAACAATTTTTCTGGCACACCTTCTGTGACCATTATCTGGAGATCGTTAAAGATCGTTTATACAATCCCACTAAACGGGGAACTGCCGCCCGAGCCAGCGCCCAATATACGCTCTATGCTACCTTGATCAGCATCCTGAAGATGATCGCCCCAATTCTACCGCATTGCACCGAAGAGATCTATCAGCTCTATTTTGCCGGGAAAGAACAGCAGCAAAGCATTCACATATCTTCCTGGCCGGAATTCAACAAAAAGTTGATTGACGAGAAAGCTGAATTGGCGGGAGAGATCGGTGTTGATATCATTAACACGGTCCGCAAGTATAAGTCAGAGCAGCATTGGTCGATGAAGCAGGAGTTGAAGGGGCTTATTTTGGTGAGTTCCGAGCCTGGTTTTCTGGAGATCATCCATTCGCTGCAGGAAGATCTGAAGGCAGTTCTTAAGGTGCAGGCGTTGCGCTTAACGGGAGTGACCACGATGGAGACGGAGAAGTTTGCGGTAAAAGTGGGGGTGGAAGGGTAAAGAAAGAGAAAGAGATGGGAGAGAAAGGTTTGCGGATAACCAGGTTTTATCCCTTTTTCCCCAACCCTCCGGCGCCTATCACCACCAACACCTTTAAATAATAGGGCCCGATTTTAAGCTCAAATGAGCTTAAGGTAAGCTGACCAGGAGTTTAGCAAGAGCTCAGTGTAAGCTCAACTAAAAAAACAGAAAAGGAGGATTGAAGACCATGACAGACATTGGCTATTGTGTTAAGTGTAAGGCGAAGCGCCCGATCGGCGAAGCCAAAGAAGTAAGCATGAAAGGCAAAGGCGGCGTCGTCCGCAGAGCCTTGAAAGGCAAATGCACCAAGTGCACCACCACCATGTTCAGAATTCTCGGCGGAGCAGCCAAGAAGAAGAAATAGGAACTTTGTTTTTCTTTTTTATTTTTGTTATAGATCTATTACAGCGTACGCTTCCCGTATCGGGAGTATCAATTTTGCCGGACAATCTTCTACCCCCAGAGCAGGGTTCCGGAAAGCCTTCCACGCCTCCTCTTTCTCTTTCCCATAAAAGAGAGCGATCGCAACTTCTGCCTTCTGCAGCAACCCTGAACCTATGCTCATCCTTTGCCCCGGCAGCTTAGGCGCATCATTCATGGTGAAAAAAGCATTTTTCTTCTTCAAGCCGGGATGATGGGGAAATAAGCCCGCAATATGCCCGTCTTCCCCCACCCCCAGGAGGATAAGATCATATCTTCCCCCATAGCGGGCTAAAGTTTTTTGGTAATCAAGAACTCCTGCTTTATAATCAAACGGATGAATGTTCTCCTTGGGAATCTTGTTCTTTTTCACCAATTCATCCAGGAACAATTCTTTGGCCAGGCGGTAATTGCTCTCGGCATGGTCTAACGGGACCAATCGTTCATCCACCCAGAAGAGCTGGACTCTGTTCCACGGAATAAAGTGAGTACGGCCAGTATCGTTGGTATCGTTCTTCGCCAGCAAGCGAAAAATGCCCTGGACACTTCTGCCGCCGGGAAGACCGAGAACTGCTGCTGGTTTCCTTCTCAGTATCCTAGCAAGAGACTTTTCAATAATCTCGACTACTTTTTCATCATCTTTTTGTTTGCTGCCGGAGATGGTGGTGATCACTTCTTCACCGCATGCCCGCCAAACTTATTTCTCATCGCAGCGAGCAACTTCCCGGCATAGCTGGGCTTAGTTCTGGTAGCGACGCGCATCAGCCGGGCCGCGTGCAATACTTCCATCGGAGCGAGCGCTTCCAGCTTTTCCATCTCCTCTTCCGTCTCGCCCTTAGGCACTTCTCCCGCTACCGTATCCACCAGCCCTTCCGCATACGCCTGCTGCAGCCAGTCCACCAACCGACTCTGAACGATGCTGCCATGGGCATAGACGTTAGCGGCCGTTCTCGGATCAATCTGAAGCGGTGAATCCTTAATTGCCTGCATTCCTTCAGCGATAGCACCCATCATCCCATACTCAATCCCGTTATGCACCATCTTGACAAAGTGGCCGGCTCCGGCCTTACCCATGTAGCCATAGCCATCTTTAACTGACATATCGCGAAACAGGACTTCGACTTTTGTAAACACTTCTTTATCCCCTCCCACCATCATACAGGCGCCATGCCGAGCGCCTTCCATCCCTCCTGACGTGCCGCAATCTAAGAACTGAATGCCTTTCTTTTTAAGTTCAGTATAGCGGCGGATAGAATCTTCAAAATAGGAATTGCCGCCGTCGATGAGGATGTCGCCGCGTTTCAAGAGGGGAACAAGTTGCGCAATCATATCATCCACCGGCTGGCCCGCTTTGATCATGATCCAGATGATTTTTGGAGAAGAGAGTTGGTCAATGAGCTCTGGCAGGGAATGAGCTGAAATAGCACCATAATTTGCTGCTTCGGTAATCGGTTCCGGTGAGCGATTGTAGGCAACTACCTGATGCTTATGATCAACTAAATTAAACACCATATTCATCCCCATTCTCCCTAAACCAATAAAACCAAGTTTCATATTCGCCACCCCACTCCATTTCTTTTAGACCAGGCAATAAGTTCTGGTGGTCCGTTACTTCCAGGAGTATACGAGAATACGGGCTCTTTTTTAACCTTATCGATGATCTTCCAGGAATATTCAATCTCGTCATTACGGACAAAAATGGATTGGTCCCCTTCGACAACGTGCTGTAACAGGACTTCATACGCTTTCGGTGTATTGGGCCCAAAAACGACACGGTGATAAAAATCGAGTTTAACGGGCGTGATGTTGTAGATTTCTCCGGGAACTTTCACATTCATCTCGAGAGAGATGCCTTCATTAGGCTCAATCCGGATCTCAAAGTAATTGGAATCAGTAGGGCAGTGGTTTAGCAATAGGCAGTCGATCATTTTAAATTTGAGAACGACTTTTGTTTCCTTTTTCTGTAGATTTTTTCCCGTGGAGAGAAAGAAGGGCACATCGCGCCAACGGGGATTATTAATCTCGAGACGGAGAGCAGCAAAAGTCTCCGTTAAAGAATTCTTAACTACTCCTTCTTCTTGCTGGTAACCCCGGTATTGGCCAAGAAAGACGTCACGCACTTTAACCCTTTTTAATACTTTTACTTTTTCATGACGAATGAAGTCCTTGCTCAATTTTACAGGCACTTCCATGGCGATGAGCGCTAAAATCTGTAACAGGTGGCTCTGCACCACATCTTTTAACGCACCGTAACGGTCATAATATTCCCCCCGGCCTTCTAAGCCTATTTTCTCGCTCAAGATGATCTGCACTGACTCCAGATGATCCCGGTTCCATAATGGTTCTAAAATGCGGTTGGTAAAACGCACTAAGGCAATGTTGCCCACCAGTTCTTTTCCCAGATAATGGTCAATGCGATAGACTTGCTCTTCGGCAAACACGCGACGAATACCGGCATTAATCCGACGTGCCGAAGCCAGATCGTAACCAAAGGGCTTCTCGTAAACAATGCGTGACCAACTATTTTTTTTATTTTTTCTGGGAGAGATGAGGCCGTACTTCGCGAGATTTAAGGTGATGAAATGAAAATTCTCCGGGAGGGTAGCTAAGTAAAACAGTCGATTTCCAGAGAGCTGGTGACCTTGTTCCAGTGTTAGAAGGGCTGTTTTCAATTTTTTAAAATTCTCGGAAACGTTAAAATCAACTGCTTCATAGTGGGCAGCTTCTTTTAGTTTGTTCCAGGTAGCTGTGTCTACTTCCTCAAGAAAGGGGCGCGCCGATTCCAGGATACTATCAATGGTCATTTCTCGGCGGGCGACCGCAAGCAGCGCAAATTTCCCGATTTTCTGCTCTTTCACCAGCCGGTAAATCGCCGGTATGAGCTTGCGCTTGGCTAAATCACCCGTCGCACCCAAGATGATGAAAGTTACATCATTGTCCATGGTTCTATCACCTGTGGTATTGAACTATCACCATTGCCATCCTATCATCACTATCATCACTCTACCACCACTTTAATCTTTTCCCCAAACAGTTTAGATGCTTCCTGCACATACCGCTCAATATTCCTCTTAAAATAGGGCGGGTGCTGCTGCTGAATTTGACCGATAATGTAATATCCGACGGCCATCAGCGTACCATAATTTGCTGTCATCGGCAGAGGAACATGGATTCTATTTTTTCCAAACACTGTATTTTTCCAGCCGAAACTTATGAACAATTCTTTAGGCGAGGGCACAATCGTCTTGGCATGCTTAGCCTGCTCCGGCGTAAACACGCGTCCGCTTACCACCGGGCCAAACAATTCATCAAATTTGGTGAGGAAGAGTTCCCGAATCAGCTCAAACCGCTCTGGGACGAGCAGGAAGAAGGCATCATAGCGTACCAAATGCTGAGGGAGAGGTAACTTCTCCAAGTGTTGAAGAATCGCCTTCGGATCCTCTTTCGTTTTAGCCAGAATCAAGCCCAAATACGTCGAGGTGTTATAAGTGTACGGTTCAGGCAGTTTGGGGAAAACAGAGGTTTTCGTGGCATATTGACTGGCGGGGGAAGCAGGATTGTTAGTCATTAAAATAACATTTAACTTTCTCTTGTGCACTTCCCGAGCTATAATCGGAGCATGCTTCCCTCCGGAAGCAGAGATCAGTACTGCCCCATCAATGTCCGGAACTGTTTTTAACTTCTGCAAATAGGTACTTTCATCAGCAAAGACCGCATCCGCATCCTGAAACAAAATTTTTCCCGTCACTGCCGCATTGCCGCTGCCGACGACGAGCGGACGGGTAAATTGTGAAGCGGGTAAAGAAGGCAATTTTGCTTTGGTAAAAAAGCGTAACGCATTCAAGACACTGTTGTCTAAATTAATGAGTTTTACCATTGTTATTTCCCACTTTTGGCTACTCAGCAGTATACGGGTATACTCATTATTTCCTCTTCCCCAACTCCCGATACTCTTCCACTACATCTTCCGTAAACTTCTGCATCCCCTCATACGTCTTATAATGTTTCAGCAGATCTTTAACCACATCAAACGGCAGCGTCGCTATCTGTGCGCCCACTAAGGCTGCTTCCCGCACCTGCCGTGGATTCCGCAGGGAAGCTGCTAGAACTTCAGCCTTAATCCCATAGTTGCGGAAGAGCTGCACGATCTGCCGTACTAAATCAATGCCGGAAATGATGCCGTTATCATTCCACATCTTGCTTTTATCAATCCATCCTGATGCCGGATAATAATCGCTTTTCCCGAATTTGAGGGCATGCTGAGTCCGTAAATAATCATCAATCCGCCCGGCAAAAGGGCTAACAATCTTTGCCCCGGCCTTAGCTGCCAAGAGAGCCTGCTCCGGCGTGAAGATCAGGGTACAATTCACCGGGATTTTGGCTTTCGATAAAGCCCGAATAGCAGCAATACCGTCAAAATGGGTTTTATCCTCACTCTTAAAAGCGGGATTGACCGGAATCTTAATGTAAACATTTTTGGCGACCGGATTAAACAGGCGGTACAGCTTTTTCCCTTCTTCCACCATCTCCCTGGCCGTAAATGTCGTCACCTCTAAACTTACCGGCGTCCCCCGGGCTATTGTAAGAATCTCGTTAAGATACTGTTTCATATTAACTTTCTTCCGCTTCTCCACCGCTTTCCGCAGCAGGGAAGGATTAGTCGTAATGCCGTCAGCGAGGCCCCAGGCATAGAACTGCCGGATTTCGTCCAGGTCCGCGCTGTCGAGGAAGATTTTCATGGTCTCACCTTTTTTTCCTGTTGCTAGATTGACAGAGCAAAGCAGCACGTGCTGCTCCATATAGGCTGACGTCGTAATTGATAATCGCATAAATCGGCACTTGTTCTAGCAGCTCTTTCATCTTTTTGGTATGAATAAACTCATCCTTAAATACCTTACGCTGGAACACCTCCACATTTTTAGCGGTAATGCCCCCGGCCAGGTAAATCCCGCCACGAGTTAAGGCATCGAGCGCTAAGTTTTTAGCACAACGGGCAGTGAAACGAACAAAAAGGTCAAAGGTTTTCCGGCAGAGAGGATCGCTGTTTTTATACTGAGCAATTATTGCCGGGTCATAACTCGCTTGGCGGATTTCCCGTTTTCTGTTTCCCGCCGTCTCCTCTAAAGTTCCCTCGAAACTCTCCTCTAAAAACCGGTAAATATTCGTAATACCTTTCCCGGAGACAAGATCTTCCCAGGCAATGACGGATGATTTCCCGTTGCTCGGAACGTTGTTCTGAATAAAGCGGGCCAGGGCAAACTCTTCTTCTGTCTCTAAAGCGGCAGAGGCATGGCCGCCCTCCGAGGAGATAGGGACGTACGTTTGTTTTTCCTCATGGAAGATGATAATGCTCTTTCCCAATCCCGTCCCGGGGCCGAGAAGGGCCCGCGGTGCGTCAGAAACAACCTGGCCTTCTTTTACCAGCACGATAGTACTCTTAGGTATGGCATCAACCCCATAGGCTATCGCATCAAAATCGTTGATCAGCAGCACGCAAGCAAGACCAGAAACTTTCTGAATCTTCTCCGCATCGATGCTCCAGGGGAGATGGGTAATCTTGATGTTCTTCCCATCAGGAGAAACTGGGCCAGCGCCGGCAAAACAGGCCTGAGTAACCGAAAAGCCTGATTTCTTCTCAATTTCGCCTAAAACTTTCCGCACGACGTGGGGAAAAGAAGTGATACTTTTACTCGCGTACCGCTGCCGCCAGAGCAAAGAATATTTCTCTTGTCCTTTCTCCCATCTTTTCTCCCGTCCTTTTTTCTGGGCCTGGCCAACAAGAGCAAAGGTCGTGTTTGTTCCGCCGACATCAGCAACCAGCACTACTTTACTATGTCTTTTACCAGATGTACCTAGCATCTTACCTGATTTTCTCCACGGCATGTTTAGTGATCTCAATATTGCAGGCGTGAAACTTCTGGCACCAGTTCTGGCATTTATCGGCCCATTTCCGTTCAAGGTAGGCAAAGCCGCAATCGTCGCAAAAGTAGTAATTTTTGCTTTTGATTTTTTTAGTTTCGACCATGGTAAGTACCGCTACTTCTTCTTTTTGCTTTTCGCTGGTTTTGAAGATCCCCCTGTTGGCGATCCTACTGCTTTCATAATCGCCTCGGGATCATAGCCCACAATGATTTTTCCGTCAATATCCAAGACGGGCACGCCCATCTGGCCGGATCTCTTGACCATTTCCTGAGCAGCAGCCTCATCTTCACTGACATCCATCTCCGCATACTTAATCTTCTTCGATTTCAGAAACTCCTTGGTCTTTTTGCACCAGGGACAGGTGGGGGTCGTATAGATTTTTACAGTTGGCATGAGCTTCACCTCGTTTTGGTTGAAGGGAAGGAAAAAAGCAGTCTTTATATTCTTTATCCTTTACTTGGCTGTGGGACAGAAAAACTATCCTCGCCAGTAAAGGTTATGCCCTAACCGGGTGAGGAAATTGCAAAGTAAACGCTGCGCAGGCCAGAGCTGCTTTTATCAGTATATCTTTGCAGGAATTCTTTAGATTCAGTTAAAAATATGTAAACGTAAAAACTATGAGGCAATCCCCTGACAGAACGTAAAAACTAACGAGAATTTCGGCACAAGAAGGCACGGCATTCTGTGCAGAAAAACCGTATTTTTCTTGCACCTGAAAATTAACTTACACTTGTTGAGCATCTATGTATTGAACTAATTGCGGCATATCATCTGGCTTCCCTTCAAGCTCAGTGTAATATTTTGAATCCACACCAGAGAGTAAATTATTCAAAGTTCCTACTATTTCCCGGTATCTCGAGACATCCCGTCCTTGCATCAATTCATAAACTCCCCGAGCATATGTTGTCAATCCCTCAACAATTTTTCTAACTCTTGGATCATTCACAGCACTTGTTTTTGCCAAGAACCTTTCCATATCAGCTAATTCAGCACTCAAAGTATCCTCAATATTCTGTCCTTTTCTTTGAGATCTCTCTATTAAACCATGTTCAACTAGCCCTTCGTTAAAGGCGCGTAAGCCGTCCAGCATTTTTTGATTAAATCCGCAAAGTGGCATTTTAGTGTTCCTCCAGTTGTTATTACCCCCTAAGTAGTTCTTATATTTAAGATAGATGCTACAAATAATAAATAAAAACGAAATATTTATAAGTTAAAGTTCATTAATGTAAAAAATGAGCCTAAAACTTGATGCTTTCGACCAAAGGATTATTGAATTGTTGCTTTCAGATGCAAGAAAAAGCATCACTTCCATAAGCCGAAAAATAAAGTTAAGCCGGGAAAATGTTGATTACAGACTAAAAAGACTCATCAAACAAGGCATAATCAAAGATTTCGTAACGGAATTTGAGGAGCGAGCATTAAGAATTAAACACTATGTTTTGTTTGCACAATTAAATCGCCTAACGGGAGATGCAGAAAAACAGATTCTGGCGTACTTAAAAGAACACAAATATATCAGCTGGATTGGCACTGCGGCTGGTAAATGGACTCTTATTTGTGATATATACGTGCCCGAACACCTAGCAGTTAATTTCGTATTGGAGGGGATTCTTGTAAAATTTGGAGCACATATAGAAGAGTATGTCATCTTAGAACTAATTCGGGGAGAATATTTTTTTGAGAAATATATAGAGAAAAAAGCAGGTTTAATGCCACAGAAAGCAGTAAAAGAATCTACAAAAAAATTAGATGGGATAGATTACCAAATAATGGCACTCCTTAATTCAAATGCTCGGATAAATTATGCAGAACTATCTCAGGGAATAGGATTAACAGCAAATGGCATTAAAAAAAGAATAAAAGAGCTAGAAAAAATAAAAATCATAAAGAAATATAGTCTCACTCTTGATTTTAAAAAATTTGGATATGAATGGTATGGGTTACAACTTAAACTAACTAAATTTGATCAAGAAACAATTAATCGCCTTCAAAAATTCTTAAGAAACCACCCAAAAGCAATTTTTTATTACAAATATATCGGGCCTTGGGATTATGATGTTGGTTTTGTAGCCCATAATTCAACTGAATTGAGAGAATTCATCAACAAATTAAGAACAGAATTCCCGGAAGAGTTAAAACTCGTCGATGTTTTTATAACTCTGGAAGAAATAAAGGGATACCAACTTCCGGATGGCGTGTTTCAACAACCTAACGAAGAAACTTAGATTTAAGCGATGCTTCTTTTAGCGAACTTAAACTTCTTTATTCTTCCTTTCTTAATATCTTCAAAAGATCGCAACATAGAGTGGAGAAACTCGTTTTGCTCTTTCAGTTCTTTTTTAACGTGTTTAATATCTTCCGTCATTTTGCTCCCACCGGTATTTTAATCATACCTTCTTCTACCGCAACAATTTCCATACACAGTTTATCAATAAGCTCTTGGCGTTCATTAATCAATTTTTGAAGTTCTTTGTCCATCTTAACACTTATAAATCACTGATTCTTTATAACCTTTTTGCCCCTTTTTCTACAAATTCTTTAAACACCTTCAAGTTGTTCTTAATGACATTAATAACTACTTGCTGGGTCTTTTTATCAGAAACGCCAACAAACAAGACTACGACTAACTGATCATAGACAAGATAATAAACACGAAATTTGTCATTCCTGAGTTCTCTGAACCAGGGATAACCTAACGGCTTACCAAGTGCATAGGGGTTTTCCTGCAATTTCTTAATTTGGTTCTCAAACCTCTCTTTAATGTCTGGAGGAAGTTCTCCAAACTTATGTTCAAATTCACTGGTCTCTCGGAGTTCCCACATAACAGATGGGAATAAGAAGGACTTATTTAAACCTTGTTGCTACTTCGCCACTCAGCGGCGGTGCGACGATTAAATTCTGCGGAATTTGCCCTACTCGGCATCCCGTAAGGACATCCCCTGCCTCGACCACGTTGCACTTTCCTCCCTTCGGTCGTCAGGGAAGTTAACAGGAATTTTACGGTTCGAGCCTTGCAGCGCCCTCACCCAAATTTGATTTCTCATCTCTGTTCGCAAATTTTTTCAGCTCTGAAACGCTCAAAAACTGCGGTTTTTGGCGCCCCAAAAACT
>JBBSWG010000002.1:0-34113 GCA_038046425.1 Nanobdellota archaeon | reverse complement strand
CACAGATTGAAGCGAACTCAGTTTGTATCGCTCGCATCTTGATAGTGCCCTTCCCCCGGAAATCACTCACCTTTTGGATTGTGCCCCACCACCACAAACCATATAAATGAGGGTGCAGGGCAAGAGTGGATGGACGAGATTTCTCTGGGAAAAGCGCTGGAGAAGCAGGAACAAAATCAGGCGGAACAACAGATGCAGGCCGCCCGGCAAGAACCTGACGACGGCAAACGCCTGCTGATCCTAATTCTCATTGTCGTGGGCGCTTTCATCGCCCTCTTTGCCGGCTTTGCCGCTTATAATAAGATTACGGCGGCCAATGTGGTGAACGTTGATGAACTGCATAAAGAAAATCTGGGCGGGGAATTAGATGACGAAGAAGGCTACGTCTATAATGGCTACAGTTTTGTAAAGGCGGATGGCTTATGGTGGACGGAGATGAATAAGTTTGGCACCTTGCTGAAAGTACCGTTGCATTTTGGGCCCAAAGAATTGGAAGAGGTGCCGATCATCGGTACGCTCGACTCTAAATTTAATGATGGCGAGCAGCTGTATGTAGCGATCGATCCGGACGTCAATGATAAATATTACTCGTTAGCTTTATCCGAGCTGAGTTTTAACATCGTGAAAGGCCTGGATCGTGAGCCGGTGGGCAGCTGCATCCGGGAACATTGGGCCTGTGATAACCGCACCATTGTAAGTTGCAATAATACGCAGGGGAAAGCCGTAGTTGAGCTCGTGCTGGAAGAAGGTCCCAGTATTGAACTTAATGGCACCTGCATTAAAGTGAAAGGGAATTATCAGTATGATATTGTGAAATCGGTGAACAGACTGTTGTATCAGTGGTATGGGGTGATGGGGGTGAACGGGAAGAATATGAACAATTGATTACGAAGGCAATACCACACTATTTTTATGGTAGGGTACGGCCTGTTCAATGGTTTTAACACCCGGGAGTTAATAATTAACTTAATATACTTCGCCGTACTTCTTATCCCCCACTATAACAAAGAAATGGTATTTGTTTAGCACCTTCAAAATTCAGGAAGTGATTCCGCGGAGGCGACATCCCCGTAGGGGGCAACCCCCTGTCGCCAGAGCAGGTAAAACCAGAAGGAATTTTGACCTTAGGGTGCTAAACAAATACAAGAAATGTACAATAACAAAGAAGGGAGGTTGTTACCATGGCCAAGAAAAAGAGGAAAAACAGCAACAAAAGACCATTACGCTGGCGCGCCAGTCCCTTAAAGGGCAGTTTTATGGTGCTGGCGATCGTGGGTTTCTTAGTCACAACCTATCTGATCTACCCCCGCAGCTTTAATTATGGTGTAACCTTCATGATCATCTTTGCCGCGATGTTTATCGCCAGCTTAATCAGCATGAGCAAAGCGCCGATCGATGAGCGGGGAAAAGGTGGATAGGTGTATCAAAAGCAGCCCTCTTGACCCAGCTTACATGCCTACGTCCAACCCATGCCCACCTACAAGCAAATAATTCTCATTCGTCAGGATTTAAGGTTACCCAAAGGCAAGCTGGCCGTACAGGTAGCGCATGCGAGTGTCGAAGCTGCCATCAAATCCGACCGAAGCCGAGTGCTGGCTTGGCGTGAGCAAGGCATGCCGAAAATTGTCCTGAAAGTAAAGGATGAGCAGGAATTGCTGCAGTATTACCACCAAGCACAGGAAGAAGGCCTTACCGCTGCCCTGATTACGGATGCCGGTAAAACAGTCGTGGCCCCTGGAACAAAAACGGCCGTAGGTATTGGGCCCGAGGAAGAGGAAGTTCTCGATAGGATTACCGGAAGATTGCCACTGCTCTAAAACCGCAAAAGTTAACTAAGTAATCAAGTATCTAAATCCTTAAAAACCAGTCATGATAACGCTTTTCCATGCTCAAGGGCCAAATTGTTTCCGGTGATTTTGGTAAGATAGCGATGCGCGTAAAGTCGGGCGAGCAAGTAGAGTTAGGAGAATTGCTGGTAGTGGAAGATAGCAGCGAGAAAGTCCTTCTGCAGGTGTATGATTTGCTCTATGGCAGCCAGATCTCGATACAGAATCTAGAGATGGTCGCGGGCTTGAATCTGGAAGAAGGCGATTTTTCCCTCATGGATGAAGCATTGCGCAATTACCAGCTGGCCCTGCTGAAATCAGTCCTGACCATCGGGACGGCAAGTAAAACATCCAAAAGATTGCCGCCGTTCTTCGCCAAAGTGCGGGAAATAAAAAAAGAGGATTTATTGTTTATCACCACCCCTCAGCAGCCTCTCTACCTCGGCAAGCTCCGGAGCGGCAGCAAGGAAATGGATTTTGACATCTTCCTACCGGGAAAAGAAGTGTTATCGCATCACGTCTTGATTCCCGCGAGCACGGGAAAGGGAAAGAGCAATTTGTTATCCTGTATGCTCTGGGATCTCGTAAGCAGGGATTTTGCCGGCCTGCTCGTTCTTGATCCTCATGACGAGTATTACGGCCGGACCAGCTTAGGCTTGAAAGATCACCCCCGAAAACAGAATGTTTGTTATTATACCCCCAGCCACCCTCCGGTCGGAGCAAGAACCTTAAAGATCCATCTCACTAAGCTTAAGCCGGAACATTTTCAGGGCGCTATCCCTTTAACTGACCCCCAGCGGCAATGCTTTCATGCCTATTACCGCAAATTTAAAGAGCAGTGGATCCGCTCAATTTTAGAAGAGCGGCGGATTGAAGGGGTTTCCTTCCATGAAGATACCATGGCCGTGGTCAAGCGGAAATTGATTTCGCTGCTGGGATTGGAATTAGAGCAGGGAAAATTACATTGCCAAGGAATCTTTGATGAGGTGGCCGGAGAAAATACTATCACGGAAATTTGCCGGGAGTTGGAGCAGGGTAAAATAGTTATTATTGATACCAGCTATTTCTCGGGAGCAATAGAGATACTGGTCGGCAGCTTAATTGCTACGGAAATCTTTGATAAATATAAATGGTACAAGAAGGAAGGGTTGTTGGACGATAAGCCAGTGGTATCGGTCATCTTAGAAGAAGCTCCTCGCGTGCTCGGTACTAAAGTTTTAGAGCAAGGCAGCAATATCTTTGAAAGCCTTGCTCGGGAGGGCAGGAAGTTTAAGGTGGGGCTTATTGCGATTACCCAGCTGCCCAGTGAAATTCCCAAGAGCATCTTAGCGAACATGAACACCAAGATCATTCTCGGCCTGGAGATGAATACGGAAAGGCAAGCGGTGATTGATTCTTCACCCCAGGATTTAAGTCAGGATAGTAGGACGATTGCCGCGCTGGATAGAGGCGAAGCGTTAGTGAGCAGCACTTTTACGAGATTTGCTGTTCCCGTCAAGATTCCGCTGTTTAAGGAGTTTGTTAAAAAGGATAGGGAAGAAAATAAAGAAGAGAAAGCAGTTAAAGTTGAATTTAGGGGCGTTGGGGTTTAGGGGCATTTTTTGACTAAATCGTCAATGTTCTTGTAGACCGGAAGGTAATCCGCTATTAACTATTGTTCGATTCTCATCACCACATTTATATGTTCACGCCGGAACCAGTAGGTTCTGTTCTACCTTCCGTACCTGCTGGAGAATAAGCTTATCATATAATACTACTAATTGCTGTACTGCTTCATTGGGCCTATTTATTTTATACAGCGTTGCCCGCCCAATTTTCCTGGTCTTAACTATCATCCCCAATTCTACAAGCCTTGGCACTAACTGGTTTAAGGTACCCCAGCTTACACCCGCCTGAAGCAAGTCCGTAAGCGTATAATCGAAATCTCTGCCTTCTATTAAATACTGTAAGATACGCATCCTGGGGCTATCCCCAACATAGTCCAAAAAGATTGATTCTTCATCCATCGGAAAGCAGAAAACGTCCTTCTATTTAAATCTTTTGTTTTTATACATTGATATACATAAATTAAAGGAAACTATTATAAGAGGAGTTAGTAGAAAGATGAGTATGGGAGAAGGTATGGGGGAGATAACTATACTCAAAAGAGTGATTCTCCAGAAGCTGGTGCGGGGCAACATCTGGGGTGGAAAGCATACTCCTTTTGACTTTGTACGAAAAGGTGTTCCTGAACATTATCGAAACACACCTAAAGGACAACGGTTTTTGGACAGGGCAGTCAAAGAATTAATGAATGCGGAATGGATTACTATAATTCTAAAAAGAACAGGGAAGGGCTCTGAGGAGCATGTATCTTTAAATCCACGAAAAGTAAGTGAAATCAAACAGTTTTTAGAAGAAAAAACTATGAACGAGGTCCCATGAAACACCACCCCCTGATCACCAGTATCCTTCTCCTAACTTTCTTAGCAGCCCAATTCATCGGCCTGGCGATCGTCTATAAGTACATTGACCAGACTCAATCAGCCGAGCAGGGTAAGACAATCTTCAAACCCTTGCCCATCGGCGAGCGCCCGCCAGTGGAAGAAAAAACCTCTTATATTCCAGTCCTGCTGGCCATTCTTCTGGGCACTGGCTTGCTGCTGCTGCTGATCCGCTTCCACCTGGATTGGGTGTGGAAAGCATGGTTTTTGATTGCCGTGGTAGTGTCATTAACCGTCGCCCTCGCTGCTTTTATTCCTGCCCTTCCTGCTTTTCTCATTTCTCTGGCTGCTGCCGCCTGGAAAATCCTTAAACCCAACGTCTGGATTCAAAATTTTACGGAACTTTTCATTTATGGTGGGCTAGCGGCAATTTTTGTCCCGCTCTTTAACTTGCGGAGCATCAGCATCCTGCTCGTTCTAATTGCCATCTATGATGCCTATGCCGTCTGGAAGTCAAAGCATATGGTAACCTTGGCGAAATCGCAGGCGAAATCTAGGATTTTTGCCGGCTTGCTGATACCGTACAAGATGGGAAAACTGTTGAAACCGGCAAAACCTCCTGGAAGAGAGGTGGAACGAGTGCCGGTAAAAGTGCGCACGGCTATCCTCGGCGGAGGCGATATTGGTTTCCCTTTAATATTTGCGGGCGTGGTGTTGAAACAGCTCGGCCTCTGGCAAAGTCTAGTGATACCTTTCTTTGCCCTGGCGGGATTAGCCTTACTGCTGTTGATTGCGGATGAAAAGAAATTTTATCCGGCGATGCCGTTTATCAGTGCGGGATGTTTGGTGGGATTAGCAGTCGTATGGCTAGCCGGCTTAGTGATCTAAGATGAAAATAATACTTCAGCTGCCAGGAATTTTAGGAATCATTTCTTTTATTTTAATTTCTTGCGCTTCCCCAACTATACCAAAAGATTGCGGCAGTGAACTAAATCCCGGCGCGGTAAATAGCGAAGGCCGGAACTGTTTTTATTCTTCCTATCAGAACTGTGATCCTGCTACATTTAAAATAGGCTATCAAACCCATGAAGGAATAGATAAACATGAATTAATGATTGTCGGGAAGAGTGAAGGCATCTGCAAAGTAAAACATATTGCGGAAATTAAGTATATTTCTAAGACCTATGAAAGCAAGTGCTCTTTAACCATAGGAGAAAAATATGGTAAAGCACGGTTTCAGTTGTTTGATTGCGAAGGAGAAGAGACCGTAGGGATAGTTTAATGAGGGTTTTGAATACCCCGTACTCATCGAAGTGAAATACGTCAATCTTAACCTCAAATCAAAACCCTCCGGTGTGGGGTACGGTGGTTCTGCTAAACTCGCCTTTGTTAAACCCGCTGCTGTTAGTTTCTGTTAATTACTCCATTAATTGCTCTCATCTCCCTTTCTTTTCCCCCGCCAGAAAATTTTGCGCAGCAAAATTTTCTAATACCCTTTCACCGGGCTCTTATGGTGAGCATAACTTTCCGGGGCGATCTTTAACCCGTCGTGAGCCGCTATCGTCGGCACTCCCGTCAGGCGTTGAATCTCCCTTGCTTCTACTAACGGGTCAGCTTTCAGCATCTCCAGGCCAAAATGGGTTAGAACTGCTACCCGGGGTTTAATCATCGAGACCAGCGTCGTTGCTTTTTCCGTGTCCAGATACAACCCGGAAGCGGTGTTGCCAGGAAATGGTACACTAACAATCAAGATATCTGTCCCGGCTAATTCACTCAGTAGCTGATCAGTGACTGTCGTATGGCCAGTATAACTGAGGGTAAATCTGGGACAGAAGAATTTAAAGCCCGCGGCAGTCGGGTCCGCCTGCGAGACCGAAAGCGTATTGATTTCCACCAGGCCAATGCCTACTTTATGATTTTGATCGAGGGGAATGACTTTCTCGACCAGCTGGCGATGGTGCTTGGTTAAGTAAGGGTAAGTTCCATCCAAAGGAGCAAGCACCGATTTACTGCCTAAGACCAGGCCGTGCTGGTCAATCCCGCCGTGGGTCATGGCTTCAATCACCACATTTAAATCGTTACAATGGCTGAGCTGCTGGCAGGAAACTAAAATAGCGGTCGTCTGCAGGAAATTGATGCCGTATTCTTTGCCTTTAAGCAGCGCTCCCGGACCAGGGTCAAGATGAAACTGAATATCTTCCAGTTGCAGGATTACGCCGCCGGAAGCGCGCAACTGCCTGCTCGCTACGATACTTGTCCCGGCGGTGCCCAGGAAGAGGATGCTTGACATGCCCTATTTAGGGTTTAGAAAGTTAATAAAGATTGTGATGGTGCACTAGATACTGAAATCTCATCCTATTAAAGCCCAGCTTCCCTGGAAGCAGAGGACGGCCGCCAAGAAGGCGGGCGAGCTAGGATGATTACGGAGCTTCGTCATTCTGTTCCGCTGCCTTTCCGCTCTACAAATAAATTTGCTACGGAAGAACAGCCGGCAGCGGCGAGCCCGCCGGCGCCGTCCTCTGCTTTAGAAAGCGGAAGTATTACCTTCTTTCACAATCTTTATAAAAGTAGTACTACGGTAGAGAGGTTATGACCAATTCCGTCCAGCCCATCTTCATCCTGCCAGAAGAGACCAAGCGAACGACCGGCAAGGATGCCCAGCGTAATAATATCGCAGCAGCGAAAGCGGTAGCCCAGGCGGTCCGCACCACTCTCGGCCCAAAAGGCATGGACAAGATGATCGTCGATGCCGCGGGCGAAGTTATCGTCACCAATGATGGCGTGACCATTCTGCAGGAAATGCAGATCGAGCATCCGGCAGCCAAGATGGTGGTGGAAGTAGCTAAGACGCAGGAAGATGCCGTCGGTGATGGTACGACCACGGCAGTCATTTTAGCCGGGGAATTATTAAAGCGGGCGGAAGACCTGTTGGATCAAGAAATCCATCCGACGGTGCTAGCGAAAGGTTATCGTCTAGCCGAAGCGCAAGCCCAAAAGTTGCTGCATGATTTAGCCGAAACTGTTTCCATGGCCAACAATGAAGTTCTGAAGAGTGTGGCCATTACCGCTATGACAGGAAAGGGAGCGGAAACGAACAAAGAAATGCTGGCGGATTTAATTGTAACAGCAGTAAAGAGCATTGCCGAGCAAACGAACGGGCGCTCGCTCATTGATATTGACAATATCAAGATTGAAAAACGCGTCGGGGACAACGCTGAACGCAGTGAATTGATCGCTGGTTTAGTACTGGACAAAGAAGTGGTTCATCCGATGATGCCCCGTAAGGTAGAGCCGGCCAGGATTGCCCTGCTCGATGCTGCCCTTGAAATCAAGAACACCGAAATCGAAGCTAAGATTCAGATCACTGATCCGGCACAGCTTAACTCCTTTTTTGAGCAGGAAGAACGCACGCTCCGGGAGATGGTAGAGAAAGTCAAAGCGAGTGGTGCTACTGTCTTATTCTGCCAGCGAGGTATTGATGATCTGGCCCAACATTTTTTGGCAAAAGCAGGCATTTTAGCCGCTCGCCGGGTCAAGAAAAGTGATTTAGAAAAATTGTCTCGCGCCACAAATGCAAAGATCGTCAGCAGCTGGAAGGAGTTGAGTAAAGATGATTTAGGCGCAGCTGGAATTGTCCGAGCCGACAAAGTCGGCAAGGAAGAGATGATTTTCGTGGAAAAATGTTTGAATCCTAAAGCCGTTACTCTTCTAGTCCGTGGGGGGACAGAACATGTAGCTGAAGAGATCAAGCGGGCCGTTACCGATGGCATCGGTGATGTGGCTGCTGCCCTGAAGGAAGGTTTTATTGTCGCGGGAGCTGGTGCCGTGGAAATGGAATTGGCACGGGGCATCCGGCAGTATGCCCAGAAATTAAGTGGACGAGAGCAACTGGCAGTACAAGCGTTTGCGGATGCCCTGGAGATCATTCCCCGGACATTAGCGGAAAATGCCGGCTTAGATCCGATTGATACGCTCGTTAAGTTGCGCTCAGCCCATGACCAGCAGCAGAAATGGGCTGGCATTAATGTCTTTACCGGTGAGGTGATGGATGCCTGGCAGGAAGGAGTAATTGAGCCGTTAAAGATCAAGACCCAGGCGATCAGCAGTGCCGCGGAAGTAGCGGAGATGATCCTACGGATTGATGACGTTATTCTCGGCGTGCAGGAGAAGAAGCACGCTCTGCCCGGGCCGGCGGAAAGGGTGGAGGATTTGTAAATGTCTCCACTTCACAGTAACTTAACCGAAAGATTTATATAGTTCAGCCCATTTCTCCTGGTGATGACAGCACTAACCAGAACAAACCGAGTTGATTGTATTCATTGTTGATGGTTTTGCTAGTCTTTGTTCTATTGAAAATTGTATCCAAAAGGTTTTAAAGAGTAGTCGCAAGGCTGGCTTCAGGAATGGTTTTTGGAATAGTCGATGGAATGGCGGCTGTCGTACAACGGCTAGTATAGAGGCCTGTGGCAACGTTCAGTTACGGCAAGCCTCGGAAGAGGGTTCGATTCCCTCCAGCCGCCCTTTTTTTTCTGTGAGAGATCTACATTTAACAAAAGTTATATCGATAACAGCCGCCCTGGCTTAAAGCGGGGGAGAACAAAAAATGAAACCAGAACAAGTACAAAAAAATTATTTAGAACTACGAGAACGCATCGCACTAGCTGAAGGAGGATTGGATCTCTTAGGGAGAGACTGCCGTATTTTTCCTCCACCGATTTCGACTGAAGATGCAGCAAAACTATATAAACAAGGGAGGGATTACAAAAGATGACATTCATGACCCTACAACCCGCGAAAGGCGTCCGGGACCTTCCCCCGGAAGAGAAAGCACTTAAAAATAAGGTAGTGGAAACCCTGAGAAAAGTCTTTGAGATTTATGGTTTTGCGCCGTTAGAGACGCCCATCCTGCAACGCTATGAAACACTAGCTGCAAAGTTCGCAGCTGGCGAGGCTTCCGATGCCCTCAAAGAAACTTTTAAGCTGCAGGATCAGGGTGGACGCGAGCTGGGATTGAGATTTGACTTAACCGTTCCTCTGGCAGCCTATATCGCCATGAATCCTACTCTTAAGCTGCCTTTCAAACGCTATGAAATCGGGCAGGTGTTTAGGGATGGGCCGATCAAGACTGGCCGTTACCGGGAATTCTGGCAGTGTGATGTTGACATTGTGGGTAGCGATTCCTTGTTAGCGGATGCGGAGGTGCTTGCCGTTATTGATACTGCCTTCAAAAAACTTGGTCTCGATATTGTTATCAAAGTCAACAACCGGAAAATCCTGAACGGCATTTTAGAGCAGGCTGGTATTGGAATTCAGGAGAAAGAAAGTGCGATCATTGCCATTGACAAGTTGGATAAAATCGGAAAAGACGGTGTGAGCAAGGAATTGCAGGAACGAGGTTATTCCGCAAAGCAAATTGAGGGCATCTTTGCCCTGATTAAGGAGAATATGAGCCTGGCGGAATTGAAGAAAAAGCTTACCAGTAAGGAGGGCATTGAAGGTCTCGTCCAGCTGGAAGAATTGTTCTCCTATCTCACGGCGATGAACGTCCGTTCGGTGGTGTATGACGTTTCTCTGGCCAGGGGATTAGCCTATTATACCGGAGCGGTCTTTGAAGCCTACCTGAAAAAGGGAAAAATAACCTCGTCGGTAGCTGCCGGTGGCCGATGGGATAATATGATCGGTAATTATATTGGTGGGAATCGGATGGTGCCGGCAGTCGGAGTAGCTTTTGGCTTAGAGCCAATCATGGACACGCTACGCTTGGAAAGAAAAGTTCCCGCACAACCTCCGGCTCAAGTCTATGTCCTGCCGATCGACATGAGTAAGACGAGCCAGGAATCGCTCGCTATCGTACAGCAGTTGCGGGAGCAAGGCATCTCCACTGCAGTTTCATTGGGTAAGAAAGGCGTGAGCAAGAATCTAGAGTATGCGAATGCTTTAAGGATTCCCTACGTGGTGATTGTCGGCGAAGACGAATTAAGGAAAAATAAAGTCAAGCTGCGGGACATGCAGACGGGGGAGGAGCAGTTATTGACGGTGAAAGAAGTGGGGAAGAAGTTGAAGTAAGGATCAGCTCTGGCAGCTCGCGCGACGCTAATCACCTCCCTTTTGCAAATCTCAACAAGACATATCCACCCAGCTGAAATTTCCTAAGATGGTCTTCCTGGGGGAGATCTTCAATCTGCTCATTGAGGTATTCGAGAGTAACTCCCACGCCGACACCCAAGGGAATTTTAGTATAGCGCTGCGGCAGGCGCAGCACCCCTTCAACTTTTAATCCTCCGCCTAGGAGAAAATCAATGCTTGGTGCGCCAGGAATCGTTTCAGTTTCGGTACGTAACTTCGTGATGCCTTCCTGTATTCCGCCGGTAACTTCACCAAAACAGGTGAGATCAACAGATTTCCATCTCTGCCCATAAATCTCCAGGCCAAAAGAAAAATCAAATTCATGCAACTCAGCCCGTTCTTTTCCTTCCACGAGCAGGCCACCCACCTCAAGCATCCCGGGCTTTTCCTGAAGGTTTGTTTTCTCCCGGTAGCCAAAAGTCATCAGCAGGCTATTGACATAGGCGGAAGCGCTGGCCCGGCGGAAAAGGTGATCAGCATTCAAAGAGTAGCCAAAATGTAAAGCGAGATGGGCTGGCAGCCTTTGCTGGTGTTGTGGTTGGTGATCTTTTTCTTGGCCCTGGTTCCGATAATTCTGTTCTTGCTTGCTGGGTTCCTGCTGAGTTGGTTTGCTCTCGGCATTGCTTAACGTGGGCAGGGAAAGCATTGCCGCTAGCATGAGACTGCGCCGGGACATTTTAAATAATATATTTAACTCTGGCGATAAGATTATCGTTCATATGTTTTTTAGACTTCCTTTGTTTATAATTATTTTGGTGGTGCAAGAGTAGTTTTATTGTTTCTATTTCGGATTATGTTATTGCTTTCCTCCGCCTAGAATTTTGCGAAGCAAAATTTTCCCTCAACCCCTACTTCAGCAACTGCAGCGCCGGCACCAGCAATTTTAAATCCGGTGAAAGCGGATACTTATATAATTCTTTTAAGGAAATCCAGCGTGACTTCTCTTTATCAAACCCTTTCTCCTTAGAGCGAAGCAGGCCTTTAACCCCGGTGATGAATTTATGAGCCAGGGCTTCCCGGCCGTCCGGCGTGTAAAATTCAATGCGCTGGAAATAGCTCATCGAGAGAATACTTTCGATACCTGCTACTTCCTCCCGTAATTCCCGGCGAGCGACCATTTCCAACTCTTCGATAGTGGGATTAGAGTAATCTTTACACTCTTCCGGCTTAACTTTTCCCCCTGGCGTTTCGTAGAATAAGTGATCGTTACGGTAGAGCAGGTAAATCTCTTTCTTCTCGTTGATGATCAGGTTGCCGGAAAGGAGGAGAGGTAACATTTTTATTCGAGCAGATTCAGAAGATCAGCAATTATTTTTCCCTTTTTCAGTTGTTTTCATTTAACTGCTCCAGATTAGAATGAGCGCGGCAATCCCGGCTAATCCCGAGAGGGCATATAAGATAATTCGAATAAGTTCGATCGTTTGCTCTCGGGGGATAGTTGCTGTCTCCATTTTCTGAATAAAGACCCTGTCCTTTAAATATTTTTCCTTCACAAAGTTAAAAAAGGTTCGCTGTGTAGAGAGAGCCATGACTACTTTGACTACTGCTCCCATCGCCTATGACCTTTTAGAACTCACCTTACTCTCGACTGAATTCGCGGAAATCATGCCGGAATTGCGGACGCGTTCTGAGGTGGTCTACCTCGATTTTAAGGAAATTCCCGCTGATGACCCTTCTTATAAAAACATCCAACTTTTCTTTAAAGAATGCCAGAAAAAGAAGTTAAACCCCCGCATTCCAAAACAGCGGCAAGCCTTTAATGACCGTTTCCTGCAGGAAAGCGGGCAGCGTTATCTCCTGGGGCGATATCTGGAAGACCGCTCCGCGATGTTAGAAGATTCTTTTATTGAAACTGAAGAAGGGACCATCCATCTCGGCCTGGACATCTTCAGCCGGGATTTAGAGCCAGTATCTGCACCGTATGATGGAACCGTGGCTTTAGTAGGAGAAGAACGCGGAGCATGGAGTTACGGCAATTATGTTATGCTGGAACACAAGATTAACAGCCTGAGCTGGTACAGTTTCTTTGGCCATCTCGCTGCCGGGCTGCCCAATCCGGGAAGATTCTTGGCGAAAGGTGAACAACTGGGCCGGCTCGGTGATCACCAGGAAAACGGCGGCTGGAGCAGACATTTGCATTATCAGCTCTTACGCGGAACAGTAGTGGAAGCGACAGCGATGGAAACGATTGAAGCTCCCGTTGGCTATTGCCGGAAAGAAGAAGTGGAAAAGTATAAGCAGTGGTATCCTGATCCTAGGCTAGTGGTAGGGAAAGTGTATTGAGTTTTTAGGACAGGAACCACTTTCCCCTTCCGCCCTTCAGAATTTTTTCAACTATACTTGGATACTTCATTTTAACTCCACCACCATCCCTTCCTTCCCTGAATTCACGCATCTTGTGCTGCCGATCATATCCATCGCCCCGAAGGTTTCATGTAAATGGCCGGACAACGCCAGTTTGGGCTTGATCCGTTCAATGAAATCCCGGTAATCTTTATTGCCGACGTGACGATTTCCGAGGCGGTCGAGCATGGTGCCAAATGGCGGACCATGAGTCAATAGCACCAGCTTTTGGCCGTTATATTTCCCATACCATTCCCTCGCAACCTTGCGAAATCTAGCGTCTTCCATCGCAAAACCATCGCCACCATAACCCAAAAACAAGTAATCATCAATCTTCATGAACCGGTCATGGAGATTAAGACAGTTCGGAAAAGGACGCACGGCTTGATCCAGCCAGCCTTCTTTATCTTCATGGTTGCCAGGAATGACGATGAATTTCTTTCCTAAATCGTTAAACGATTTAAGCACAATATCAGCACCCCGGCCAAACGTGGAAAAGTCACCGGTACAGACCACAAAGTGGATATCGTCCTGCTGAGCTCGTTGCACTAACTCCTGGAGCACTTTCCTGTTTTCATGAATATCGGTAAAGACGAGAAATTTCATGCGCTTGCTGGTCAGACGCTGGCGGCTTCTGTTGTTTGTTCCGGCAGGTGCTCCGTTTGCCCGACCACTGCTGATGCTGCCAATTCTTCCGGTTCTAATTCCGAGAGAGTGGGTTCTACCGGAGGAAGTTCAGCCTCCACCGGCAGCTCCGTGGTTATCGCTGCTGTTTCCCTTTCTTTTCCCTCTTTCAAGAGCCGGATGTAGCGAATCGCCAATTCCCGCACCGGATAAACTTTATCAAGCTTTTTCTTGAGAGCAATCCTGATTCTTGTCTCCACAATACCTTGAATGAAAGAAATAAAGTCGCCCTTGCCCAGCTCATCCTGCAGCACGGCATGTAACACCTGGCGTAATTTCGCCTGTACGGAACGATCGGTCTTCCGCAGCGTGACCATCACTACTTTAACCTGAGCGACCGTTCCCCCTTTTGATTTGCAGAAGAAACTGTCATCCAAACGATCAGCGCCGAGCTTGGCCATTCGTTTTAATGTGGAGAGGATCATCTCATAGCCGATCAGCGAGGTGTGCAGGTTCATTCCTTCAGCTTTGTCAATGCGGAACACGATATAGGCATTTTGGTCTTTCGGATTGCCCGTAAGCTCTCGCAGGTTTATTTTCACGATCCTGCCCACGGCCTCTTCCGCAGTCGCCAGATAACTTTCTCCCATTTCCTGGTGCTGAAACTGAGGGGGAGCGAGAATCTTGTGCCAGGCCTTCTTTTTAACTTTAATCCGGCTTTCCTTCTTGACTTCTTTCTCTTCCGTTTTAGCCATCAAGTTCGTTGATAAGGGAGTTGTTTAAAAAGGTATCTTGTGAAATTGGCGTTATTGTTTCCCCGTGTTCCCTCCCAAGAACTCAACTCCCCTTTTGGATCGTGCCTGCTTTACCAGCTCTTTCATTGTACCCTAAACCCCTTCGTCTCCAGGATCTTCTGTACTGAGCGGTCAAGCTGCTCGACAGGAATCTCGCCGCGCTGCACTGCTTTCTTGACCACTTGAATCATCCGATAGATCTCCTGCGGATCATCATTAAAATTGATTATGAGATCGTTGCCTGCTTTAAACACGGCCACATAGACATCTTCCATCCGCGGATAAAACTTCTTCAGCCCGAGCATGTTGATTTCATCGCTGATGATCAAGTTGGGGAAGACCATCTTCAATGCCCCCACCAGGGCGGGAGAAGCTACGGAAGGTGTCGAAGAGCTGATTACGCCCGAAGGGATGACATGACTCACCATGATGGCTTCAACCTTTCCTTTCTGTATTAAATAGTCGTAGGGGTAGATATCTTTTGCTTCAATCTCGGCTTCCACCAGGAATTTATGGGGGTCTCGCACTACCAGCGTTTTACCCGGATAATGTTTTGCGGTAGCGATGATGCCCTCATTCTGGATTCCCAGGATATACGCTTCCGCGAGCTCCGCAACAACCGTTTCATCCCCCGGAAAGCTGCGGCAGCGCCAGATCGCATCTTCTAAATCAACCACCGGGGCAAAGTTGACGGTAAATCCCAGGGAAACTAGAAACTTTCCTTCTTCCGTACCGGCTTCATAGGCCTGCCCCGCTGACTTGATCTCAGAAGCCGGGGTAAATTCCTGGAAGTGGGCAAAGGGGCTCCGGCATCCTTCCAGATCCGCAGTGACAAAAAAGGGAATCGCCATTCCACTCTGAAAGTTACGGATTGTTTGCTGATACACTTCTTCATCCTGCATGGCAAAGAGGTGAATTCCGCCCAGCTGCAGGCGTTTCCAGGCTTCCTGGTTGTGCTGCCGGCCAGCGACAATAATCATCTGAGCAATTTTTTGATCGAGAGTCAGGGAACTGAGCCGGATAGCATTATCAATTATTTCTGGTGGTTCCTGCTCCTGGATCAGCCAGCCGCGAGCCTTAGCCAGGTTTAAGCTGCCTAAGAGAAGAACAAAAATGAGCAAGAGGAAGAAGATCTTTTTCTGGAGGTTCTTTCTCGGGATATTTTTTTGTTGATTTTTTCTCTTAACCATATTTCACCTATCCCTTACCTCCAAAACACCTGCTGCTGACAATACCGATACGCTTTATTGTTGAGCTGGTATTGTACGTTATTTTTAGGATTATTCCCGGTCTTACAAGTCCATTGTTTTTCTTCCTGCTGACAGCCTAATTGTGCCTGTGCTTCCAGGCAGCAGCGGTTAAGGTCATTCCATTCGGTAGCCTGTCCTTGCCATTCCACCAGGCAACGTGGCACCTCCGGATCAAGATCGTAGAGCACTTTTCCTACTGAAGGGAGTCGGATACCCCAAAAGTTAAGGAACAACAGGAGGGCAATCAGGGTTAAACCAACGTTCAGTACCAGCCACTGTCTTTGTTGCATGTTCTTCTTAACAACCAAAAAACATATATAAAACTTCCCTTTTAGCCCCCCTATGGACATCAAAGTATATATGACGCCCACCTGTCCCTGGAGCCAGAAAGCCAAAGAATGGTTTAAGAAAAAGCGTTTGCCGATTCAGGAAGTGGATATCGTGGAAATGGAAAAAGAGCGTGAAGAGATGCTGCAGAAGACCGGGCAGTTAGCCGTGCCCGTCATTGTCGTGGATGGAAAATTCATTGTCGGCTTCCAGGAAGAGCTACTGGAAAAAACACTCGGTAACCATAAGGCTTAAAGGGCTTCCAGGATGGTGAAAAGGTCTTTCCCTTGATAGAGCACTTCATAGACACCCTGAATGAGGGGGAGAGTTACAGTAAACTTCTGGCACAGTTTCGGGATGTGTTTGGTAGTGGTTACTCCTTCTGCCACCATCTTCATTTCGGAGAGTACCGCATCAAGTTTTCGGCCTTTCCCGACCTCCCTACCAACATGAAAATTACGGGAATGCCGGCTGCCACAGGTAACGATTAAATCGCCTACTCCCGCTAAGCCATAAAACGTTTCCTTCTTAGCGCCCATTTTCAGGCCTAGCTGCTGAATTTCCTGTAAGCCTTTAGTCATCACATAGGCCCGGGCATTGTCTCCTAATCCTTTTCCTTCAATCATGCCCCCCAAAACGGCAATAACATTTTTCAGGGCAGCAGCGACCTGCACGCCGATAATATCGTTGCTTAATTCTACTTTCAGCTCGTTGCTCTCGATCGCTTTTTTCAATTTTAATTTTCCTTTCCCTCCCGCCAGCACCATGCCGCTGAACAGGCCTTTGCAGACTTCCTCGGCATGCGTTGGGCCATACAGGCAATAGAGAGGATTGGCGAGCTGCTCCTGAACGACTTCGCTGAGCAATTGACCATCCTGCGCAAAGCCTTTCGAGGCGAGAATGATCGGTTGGGATGAACAGAAAGGCTTAGCTGCCGTGACGGTTCTTTCCACTTTATCGGAAGGCACGGCAATAATAACCAACTCGCTTTTCGCGAGAGACAATTCCAGCTGTGAAGAAATGAAAATGTTTTCAGGTAACGTAACTTCCGGTAACAGCCGACAAACTCGCTGTTTCTGCATCTCTTCTGCCTGCTCTTTAAAGAATTCCCAGACGTTGACCTGGTGCTGCTTTTTCGCCAGATGGATCGCTAAGGCTGTCCCCCAGCTGCCGCCGCCCAGGATGGTGATGTGCATGAGGAAAGCAGGAACTGTTTATTCTTTATAAATTCACTTCCGAAAGCTAAACAATTACAATTCATTTCACCAACTTCAACTTCTGCTGCTGCACCACTTCATAGGTATACGAAAATTCTGCAAGAAGAGTGGTCGTGTACGAACCTTGATCGCGCAGCAGGGCTCTACAAATCACCGTTGCCTCCTGCTTCTCTGGCAAGAACGACAACATTTTTGCGCCGCTCTCCGGGAATAAGCAGGTCATCTCCTGCCCGCCCAGCTTAGCTGCTCCCAGGGTGGCAGACTTTACTTTTCCCCGCCCCCGGTTAACTACTTGTAGCCGAAATTCCACGCTTGCTCCAGGCGTGATGATCTCTTCAAGGGTTGTTATCGCCAGCGGTGCACCTTGTCCCGAATAAGATTTCTTGGCCTGTACTTTACAGCCGGCATCATAAACATCATACAAATTGGAGTTAAGGCAGATGGTGTCAACGAAATCTACTTTAGAATTGTAGCGCAGGGTGAGGAAATAATTGCTAAGGTATTCTTTAGCCCCCGCTTCCAGTTCCCGGGAAGTGCCATCAAACTCCAGAAACTTTTTCTCGCCCGCGGGAGCGGTAAAGCTTCTCCCGAGCAGAATCGGAAAAGTTTGTTCGGCGGGATAAAGCAGGAAATATTTGGGGTCTAAGCCCAGCAGCGAGAGTTCTCCCTCAACAACATCGTAGGCGGCCTGATTATCTAACTCCACGATCACTTTAAATTGCGTGTTAGGATAAATTTTTTCTGGCGGTGAGCCGGGAAAAGCTTTAAGCTGCACTTCGGCTATGCCCTGCTTGAAATTATAGGTTAAGCTGCCGGGTTCAGTTTTGCTGCAGGCAACGACAAAAAGGATCATGAGAAGCATTGCAAGAAACTGGAAAGAGAGAGCCTTCATTATGATTCCCCTCCGCTCGCCAGCTCATCAGGCTTAAGCTCATCCGACTTAATAACTTTCACTTCCACCGGAATTTGTTTGGTGATGAGGTAATCATAGGTTAAAGTTGCTTCAAACTCACGAAATTCATAATGTGGTGGGTTTTGCAGATCAGCGGGAATTTGGTCCAGGAAGCAGGTGGTGAGGAAGATGCTTTTAGTTACCTCTTTCGGTATTGCTTCTTTTGTTCCCTGTAATGGACAAGCCTGCTGACTGCTGTCGAATCCAGTAAGTTCTAGGTTATACTGGCGGATAGCGAGGATTCTTCCCGGTCCAGCATTCTCTGCGGCGGCGGAAAGAACCAGTCCGGTTTTCCCTGGCTCAACTACTTCAATGATCGGTTTTTCCACCGGATTGCCCAGGGCAAAATTGATCCTGGCCAGATCGGCAGGAGTCTGGGATAGATGCTGGTTCCCGGCAAAGTGTGCTTGCATAATCCTGGGCAGCCACTCTTGTTTCCATTGCTCATCTTTATTGCCGATGAAGGCACGACGCAACAAAGATTTTGTCGTGAGGCCTTGAAGCCTAGCTTCATACGTGAGCTGATAGGTTCCGTCAAGGTCTTCCGCCAGGCAGATGACCGTGGTGCTGAAGCGTTCCTGTTCCGGGATCGTGACTGGTGCACTGGGCTGGATTGTTCCTGCCACCTTCTCCGTTCCTTTCTTGAAAGAGCATGAAAATTCCACATCCACGTTGTATTTTCGTGGATTTTCCAGGGTAAACTCGACGGGATAGGCGGTGATCTTGTCCAGACTGCTGCGAAAGGTGCTTTTTGGGAAATACTGACTGATGATAAACTCGGCCTTCATCGGCTGATTTCTCGTCGGGTCCTGGGCGCCAGAGATTTCAATCCCCTGTTTCTTCTTCTCTTGTTGTTCTTTAAGGCAGTCATCGTATTCTGGCGTTCCCTTTTCTTTCTCTTCCAAACGCTCGCAGATGTAATTTAATTCTGACTGCTCCTGCCGCTTCTGGATGCAGCTCTGGGAATCGATATATTCCCCGCTGAACAGGCAGGCTAGCTGGGAAATAAATGGATTTTCTTTCTGCGGTAACCGTTCCCGCAATTCTTTCTTTGCTTCAATAAACTTCTCCGGGCCGGGAACCAGCGACTGGTCACGATAGTGAGCATAAGCTTCCGGGACGACGCCCACGGTAAGGATGATGAAGACGTAGGCTATACCCGCCACGCGACAGACCGTAAGCAAAAAACTTTCTTTTTTCGTCGCAAATAACCCTAACAGGGCCCACCAAGGCGTAAAGAGCAATAAGTTCTGCACGAAGGGAGAGAGCGGCAGGCCAAACTGTTCCGTAAGAAAATCCAGCAAGCCCAAATCCAGGAAGAAGAAGAGTACTGGAACTAGGCCAATGATTTCGCCGGCGGCCCCCTCGCCAAACATTCCGCCACGAAATTTGCTCACGAGGCCATGAACGAGCATGCCGATGATCACGATCGGTAAAATGGTGTAAATCAGGGCGTTGGGATCAGTTATGCCGCCGAAGACCACATACCAGAGCCAAAAGATAGTTGTTATGATGATTCCCCGAGCTTTAAAGATAAACATCGAGGAATAAAACATAAAGATGCTGCCGATGATGACCGCTAGTATCGGATTAGCCAATGATTCGTTAAAGATAAAGGTAAATAGGCCGAGTAAGAATAAAGGAAACCCCGGATCGCCAATCGCATTAACAACACTCGCTCCCGCCGCTGCTCCGGCACCCCAGACCGCACCTTTAGCTACTCCACCTGCTGCTGCCGCGCCACCAATAACCCGGCCCATCACGGGCGCGGCCCGGCCGCCGATAGCTTTAGCTATTGGCACTGCTTTCATTCCCGCTGCCTTGGCCATAGCGGTTGCTCTTGCCGCAGTAGGAAAATAACCTTGACTGCTGCCGCTGCTTTTACCAATATTTTTCTTAAAAACGTCTTTCCAGCCCATAAGTGCCTCTTTTTAGAGTAGGACATTTTTAAGGCTTAAAAAGGTTACTTAAAATTTTCCTGTTATTTTAAGAAAGGGTGAGACTGAACAGTTAGGCCGCAGCACCAACCGCTTCCCTGTTATATATAACAGAAATAGTGTTATATTGATCTCTCCAACAGCACTTTCCTTTCCACCCTGGCTACCGTCTTGCGGATCTCCTGCACTGCATCCACATTGGCGGAAATGGAATCAATCCCCTGATGCACTAAAAATTCGGCCATCTCCGGACGAGAGCCCGCTTGCCCGCAAATCGAAGTCTTTACCTTATAACGTTTGCAGACTTTGATCACTTTCGCAATCTCTCCCAGAACGGCGGGATGCATTTCATCAAAAAGCTTAGCCAAACGCTCATTATTGCGGTCAATGCCTAAAGTAAGCTGAGTCAAATCATTGGTACCAAAGCTGACGAAACTGATGCCTTCCTTGCATAAATCTTCAATGATCCAACAACTAGCGGGCGTTTCCACCATAATTCCAAAGTCAATCGCTTTCACCGGTTCTAATCCAATGGAACGCATGATCTCTTTCGCTTTCCGTACTTCCTCCACCCGAATCACAAACGGCAGCATTACTCCCACTTTCTTTAACCCTTCATAATGTAACTCACGAATAGCCTGGAATTCCGCGCGCAGGATAGCAGGCTCGTCCAGCAAGCGTCGAATGGCGTGCCAGCCGATCATGGGGTCAGTCTCTTTTGGCTCTTTATCTCCTCCTTGCAGGTTGCGATATTCATCGCTTCTCATATCCGAGCAGCGCACCCAGACGGGTTTGTCTTTAAAAGCTCGGGCGATTTTCCCAATTCCGGTTTTAAGCAGGGTAACATAATCTTTAGTTTTTCCTCGACGGATATATTCTGCGGGATGAATCCCGCCCTGGGCGATGATGATTTCTGAACGGACTAGACCAACACCATCGGCGCCAGTGGCTGCCGCTATTTCTGCCCGTTCCGGCAAGTCGAGGATGCATTTGATTTCCGTAGCGGTTAAGAGGTCTTGGGCAGTTGGAGTAATTATAGTGGCTGCTGGCGGTTGTACCGGCTGCTGAATCTTGATCATTCCTTCATACACCAAGCCGCGGGACGCATGTACCGTAACAATTTCACCGTTTTGGAGAACTTCCGTGGCATGTTCCGTGCCGACGATGCAAGGGGTGCCCATTTCGCGAGCTACAATTGCGGCATGACAGGTGAGACCACCTTCATCGGTAACAATGGCCGCTGCTCGTTGCATTGCCGGGACATAATCAGGCATCGTCATCGTAGTCACGAGGACATCCCCTTTCTGGACTTTTCCTAATTCTGCAGCGTCGTGAACTACTTTTACTGGACCAGAAGCAACACCCGCCGAAGCCGTCTCTCCCTTCAATAAAATCTTTCCTGCTTCCTCTTGGGCCAGGGCCCGCTCCTCTGCTCTCGGTTTA
Source organism: Nanobdellota archaeon (assembly GCA_038046425.1). Taxonomy (GTDB): domain Archaea; phylum Nanobdellota; class Nanobdellia; order Woesearchaeales; family GW2011-AR9; genus JAHFRS01. Next base: position 12,851 of record JBBSWG010000002.1, on the reverse strand, counting down.
AAAGTGGTCACCGCTCTCGTCTGCACGATAAACACTTCGTTCTTCTCGATGGCCCATTCAATGTCCTGCGGCAGACCATAATGCTCTTCCAACTTTTTCCCTAGCCGGGCGAGTTCCTTGATAGCTTTCTCACTGATTTTCTGCCGCTCCTGCAGCTCCTTGGGAATAGGTTTCTTAAGGTTAGTTCCTACCTCGCTGCGGAATAATCCCCATTCCTGCTTACGAATCTCGATTTTCTTAATATCGCTTTGAGTTTTGTCCACCAGATACAGATCCGGATTCACTTCCCCACCTACGATCATCTCCCCTAAACCGTAAATGGCTTCAATGACGATTTCGTCTGCTTTATTGGTAGCGGGATTGACGGTAAACATGATGCCCGATTTTTCCGCATTTACCATCTTCTGCACGATCGCTGAGATTAAGACTTTGCTATGGTCAAACTTTTGTTTTTCCCGATAATAGATGGCCCGGGCCGTAAACAGGGAAGCCCAACAGTCACGGACAGCCCTCACCACCTGCTCTTTTCCTTTGATATTAAGGAACGTGGCCATCTGACCAGCAAAACTTGCTACCGGCATGTCTTCCGCCGTAGCACTACTTCGTACCGCCACAAACACCTCCTGGCCCTGTACGAACGCCTGGGCTCCTTTCTCCGCTCTCTTTTCCATCCCCAGCAATTCATAGTTGTCCCTGATTTCTTCCGCAATCTCTTCCGGAATCGGGGTAGAGGAAATCAGCTTCTGAATCTGCTCAGCAACCTGCTGCAGATGTTCCGTATCTTCAATGTCCAGTCCCTGAAGAAGCTGCAGAATCTTATCGTTTATGCCAGTGCGGTCAATGAATTCCTTATAGGTTTGAGCAGTAACGGCAAAGCCGTTGGGGACAGGAAGATGTAAGTTCACCATCTCGGCTAAATTAGCTCCTTTCCCGCCCGCTACCGCGATAGAATCCTTATTCAGGTCTTTAAACCAGGCGATGTGGTTGGACATGAGCACCTCTTTTATATCTCTTCCAGCAGCTTTCCCATTCGATTATTAAATGCTTCGGCCATTTTTAAATTATGCTCTGCTGTTTCCTGGGAATAACTATAGTGATAATCAGCGCCTTCCCGGGAATCGATAGCGGCATTAAAATAGGCTACAAATTGACTTTCTAATTTTCCTTCACTATATAATTCCTCTAAGATGATGGCAATCGCAAAATGTTTCTTTTCCCGGTAGCCTAGTTGAAAGCAGACCGCTTTTCCCGCGTGAAACATGGAGTAATAACTTTTAATGATCGCCCACTTGTAATCTCCCTCCTGGCAGGCTTTTTTTGCCCGGGAAAGATCATACCTGCTTTCTCTTAATTCTTTCTCCACGAGATCAGGACTGGATTTCTCAGGAACCAGATACCTTTTCTCTATCCCCTCTTTGAGATTCATTGTAACAATATTTTATCTTTCTCCACCCGTTCATAAAAAGCTTTATCATTATCGCTGAGCTGGGCCCATTCTAAAGGCGTAAATATTCTAATTCTAATCTCCTTTTTTAATAGAGCGCTTTGTCGCTGGATTTCAGGCAGGAGCTCTTCTTTTTTCACTTTTCCGATAATGATGATATCAAGGTCACTTTCTTCTACCTCCTCGCCGCGGGCGGCACTGCCATACAGGTACGCCTCAAAACCGTGTTTTTTAGATAAGGCCAGCAGGAAATCCAGCGAGGCCACCGCCCGTAAAACCTTAAACTGTTTGACCAGGACGTGATTACGATTTATCCGGTAGAACTTCTGGAAACCTCTTTTTTGTTCGGCCAGTAAATCCTGGTGGCCTAGGAAAGCGAGCCATTTCGTCAGCGTCGCTTTCGCCAGTTTTGTCTTTTTACGGAGCTCGGTATAGGTAAATTCCTGGCTGGGATGCGCCGTTAAAAAAAGCAGGATCTGCAGCGGCTTTTTGTTTCCGAGGAGTTCAATTAGTTTGACCACTTGTATCAATTATTTGATAGAAGGTTCAAGTATTTAAACCTTGCGGAGATAAAGCTTTATAATCTCCGGGCCTTACTTTCCCACCTCAAACTCCCCCACCACTTTATACACTGGCCCTTCTTTTCCCAACTCACTTTCATATAACACCACTTTATCCACTCTCATCGTGCCAAAATCCGTCGGTTTAAACTCTTCCAGCAACTGCTGTAAGCGTTCCTTATTCTTTCCCGTCTTTACCCTGGCTAGGGTCGCATGAGGAACTTCCTCTCCATGGTTCTCCTGGCAGATAAAATCCAATGCTTGATCCACATTTTTCATCAAAACCACAAATTCCCTGCTGGCTGCGGCAACCCAGATAGAATTAATCCGTTCTCGGCCGGGAAAAGCACCGATTCCCTGCAGCTGTAAAGAGAAAGGTTTAAGGCTTTTCAGCACCTCCCGCAGCTTCTCCTGCACTTCCCCGATCTTTTGTTCTTCTACCTCTCCTAAGAACTTTACTGTAAAATGCAGGTTATCTGGCGCTACTAACTTTAAATCTGCTTCCGTCGCTTTTAGTTTCTCCAGAAGCAGAGAAAACGCTCTTTTTACTTCTTCTGAAAGAGGTACTCCAATAAACAAGCGTTTCATCTACCCTCCTCTGTTTCATCTCTCTTTGTCCCGGCTCTTCTTCTCCCTCGCTTTAACTATCCCCAAAATCTTCCGTATCTTCATACCGTGATTCCGGCTCTTCGTTCTGCTGCAGTTCAGAGCGGGAAACTGTTGCATACCGCTGCTCCTGCACCGGCCGTTCGGCTTCCCCCAGCACTTCCGCAAAACCCACGTTCTGCAACACTTTTGTTATCCGGATCTTTACAAAATCACCTTTTTTTACCCCGGGCACAAAAACAACAAAACCCTTCACTTTAGCGATGCCGTCACCTTTGCCGCCCACGGCATCAATGCTGACTTCATGTGTTTCCCCCACGCGGACGGGGGGCTCTCGTTCTCCATTCATTTCCAAGTACCTCCATTTTGGTTATAGAGTTTATAGAATTCTTCTCCCGTTCTAGGGCTCGCTCGTTCCTTATTGAGGGTAATCATAGCAAGTAGGAGAATCTACAGAAGAATAGTTGGTTCTTAATCATGACCTTAGGCTTAGGTAAGGGAAAGAGGTATATAAAGGTTTGGTGGGAATTTAGTGAAGATAGGCTCGCCAAACCAAAATCTCTCGCTCTGCTTCCGCTGGCGAGTCCGAACGATGGATTACATTCCGGACCGGCCGTTGCTCTGCTATAGCTCGCTCCAGCGAATCAGCGCTGTATTTCCCCCTAATGGTATCTTTTGCCGCTTTTGCCGGATCGGTAGGACCACAGCGTTCCATAATCTTCTGAACAATTCCTTCCCCTTCGTATACTGCTACGACTACCGGCCGGCCGACAAAGGAATCGACTAAATAGTGATAGAATGGTCTTCCACGATGGATAGCGTAATGCTCTTCGATCATCGATCGAGGAACAGCTTCAATAACTGCTTTTCCCATTAATGTTCCGTAACTGCTAAGCTCCGCTAAAATCTCTTCCGCTAGCGGAACATGTTCCGGCTTGATCATAACAAACGTTCGTTCTGCCATTCATTACCTCCGGCATAGTTCAGGAAGGAACGGGATCAAAATCCTGCTCCAGGTTTCAAATTTATGCTCTTGATCTGGATCATCCACTAATTCTTTCAGCGGCATCATCTTTCCCGAAACTAATGATGATTCCTTGAGCTGGACAGAGCCCTCCGTATGCAGGGTGTAAATCAAGCCAAAATGAACGCGGTCAACCGGCTGGTCGTAAGCCATTAACGTCCCGGCAAGCTTTGGCTGACCGGACCATCCACAAACTTCTACTTCTTCCTTCACTTCCCGTTCCAGGCAGGTTAAAACGTACTGGGGCGCATCGGAGGGAAGGATATGCCCGCCGAGACCAATAGAATGCTTGCCAAACAATCGTCGGTCGCCATATTCTTTGATATTGCTGGCTCGAACATACGAAAACACTTGCTGATTTGGTCCAAAGAGTATCACATACGGAATTATCTGCAAAATTAGTTCATCAAATTCACAGTCGTATCGCGACTGAAAAAAACCACGTTCAATATCCTTAAATAATGCTGCTGCTTCCTCTTCCACGATGAATTCAAATCCTGCTTTTTGATGACAATGCCTGTTTAAAATCAGGGCATCCTGCACTAACACCAGCCGATCTAACTTTTCATAGTTTCTCGCTGCCAAGGTAAAATCAAACGGTTTAAAGAACTTTGCTGGCCGTGGACCTACCTGTAACTGATAATGAGCACCGCTGGCTTCTCCATACAGTTTGTCCGGAACAGCGGTGCGATAGACTTTAAGTTTGCTGATGGGCATGCCATCGCTCAGTTCCATGTCCGCAATTTCGTCGGAACGGACTTCAAACACTAAATCGCCCTGGAAACCATTGTCAACAAAGCCGGCGAAGTGTAACGGGCCGTGAATGCCAATATGGGAATGGCTTTCTAATTCCACGTTTAAATGCGGGGGAATGGTTAAGATCTCTGCAGATGACAGCAAATAATATTCTCCCCGTCGTATGGTCATCTGCTTTTGCACAACTGGTTCAAAGAAATGTTCCGCATCATATTCTCCTTTCTTCTTTAAGTCCAGAGGGAGGGGGTTATGGCGGGCTCGTAAGGCGACGATTCCTTCCGTATCCCGGCCCGAAAGGTCTAAATGGATCTGCAAGCCGTCTTCCGTTATGATCGGGGTTTCAATAGGAGCCAGATCATTCCCTTCTTTTCGCCGCAACAGGGGATAGGAACTGAACTCCTCTTCAATCGAGGAAGAAGAAAGCTGAGCGTCTTTTCCCTGGAAAAAACGCAGCTGGTTCAGCGTCAGGCCAGGATACACTATAAGATTAAAGGCCAACGGTTGCAACAACAGCCAGAGTTGCAGCAGCTCCTGGGGATGGTAATGCCCATGAATTTCATCGTAGCAAGGATTATAGTCGGCCAACAAGCGGGTATGCACAAAGAGCCGGCCATAACTGCTTTTGGGCGATGATTTGATGTACGATTCTGAAGTGAGTTTTACTTTTTCCGCCAGGGGTAAGAGATACGTAAAACCCTTCCGTAGCTCAAAGCCATCGGCCAGAGAAACTTTTTGTCGCTGTCGGCCCGGTAATTGTAACAAGGTCCGGTAGATGGATTCCTGATGCTGGGGACGAAAGATGCCTTTAGTTTCCGTGTCCAGGATAAAACAGTCCGCCGTGAGCTGCGGTTCTAACGACGATGGCTGTACCAGCATTTCTAGGGAAGGGTCATTAAATCGTTCCCCAGTACGGGAAAAGTTGGTGAATGGTGTTACGATATTTCCCTGGACAATTTGTTCCCACAACTGCTGCGAGGCCAAGCAGAATCCTTTCTCGTTACCCATCTTGCTCTCAGGAAGAAGAGCAGTTTAAATGGATTTAGCTATTGAAGTATCTAAATATCAATAAACTTTTTAATTACTTTCAACACCTTTCTGAAATGCTCGGGCCGGCTAAACCGATGATCCGCTCCTTTAATTATGACTAACCTCTTAGGCTTATTCGCTATTTTTAACAATTCCTCGGCCTCTTTTAGTGGTACGGACTGGTCGTTCTCGCCGTGAATAATCAGCAAAGGCTTTTTGTATCTCTTCATCGCCTTCTGAATATCCAACGTAAAAAATTCATCATAAAATGTTTTTTTTAATCTCTGGCGATGCACCCAGTGTCCGGGCCGGTTATATCTGATGAAGCCTTTAGTCCAGAAATCATGCACCTGCTGGTCGGTGAAATCATAGCGCACCGAATGTTTGGTGTCGCTTTCTGCCCCCATCAGGATAAGTTTGCTAAGGCGTTGGTCTTTCCAGGCATAGAGGGAAGCGTCAATCGCTCCCGTAGAAATGCCCGCTAACACCAACTGTTTGAATCCATAATTTTCTTCCAGAAAATTAATGGCATATTTAATATCTTCCACTTCCCGGCTCATCAATTTATCCTCAAATTTTCCTTCTGAGGGCGGGCTGTGGCTAAAGCTGAAGGTGAGGAAGAGATAACTGGTCTTTTCGATAACTTTAGAAAGTCTCGTTGAGGAAAAGCCCTGAGCATTGCTGGGGAAGCCGTGCAGGAAGAGGATCGCGGCACCCTCTCTTTTATCGTACTTTGGGGGAACATGGATATAGCCGCGCAAGGTTAAGCCCCGGCCATTGCGGAAAGAGATGGAGTTCATGGTGGCATTTATTATCAAATTGGAAAAAGTTGTAATATATAAAAGTTAGTATTTTTCTACGAAAAATAAGAATTAATAAAAAGAGGTTGGCGTCTAAATTGGCCGCAAACTGTTTTAACAACTTTTAGGGATTTTTAGGGCTCGCCGCCCCTTGAATAGATTTATAAAAAGAATTGATTAACAGGGCATTATGACTAAAAATGCTTTAATGGTTATAGATGTGCAGAATTATTTTGTAAATGATAATACACAAATTTTGCCTAAAAAAATAGCTGAGTTTATTGAAAATAACAAATTTGACTTTGTATTATTTACAAAATTTGTCAATAAAAAAGACTCTAATTTTTTCGGAATTCTTAATTGGAAAAAGTGCATAAGTTCACCGGATACAGACATTCATTCTGCATTAGTAAAATTTGTTGATAAAAATAATGTTTTTGAAAAATCCACATACTCGATATTCAAATCTGAAAAACTGGCAGAATTTTTGGAGAATAACAAAATCACAAAATTGTTTCTGTGTGGAATTGATATTGATGGGTGTGTTTTAGCGTCCTTGTATGATGGATTTGATTTAGGATATGATATTAAAGTTTTGAAAGATTTATCTCTTAGTCATTATGGAAAAGAAATGGATAATTCTGCACTTAAAATAATTGAAAAAAATTTACAAAAATAGGGCGGCCTTCGCAAAACCTCTCCCTATCGGAAGCGTATAACCGCGCATCTTTCATTCCAATAACCATCAACACTTTTATATACTTTTCTCTTTTTCTCAGCGTATGATCACTGGTTTAGTATTTGTTTAGCATCTTCGAAATCTTTGCTAGGAAACCGTAGGCGCTGCGTCCCCGTAGGGGGCAACCCCCCGCAACGCGCCCGCTGCGGTAACCGTAGAGATTTCGACCTTAGGATGCTAAACAAATACCCGCTTATACTGCGAGGTTTAACACCAATGCCTTATTTCACCCTTCACACCTATCCCCTGCAAAATAGGACCGTGCTGGTGCGGGTAGATTATAATGTGCCGTTAAAGAATGAAAAAGTGGAAGATAACTCCCGTATCCGTGCTTCCCTTCCCACTTTGCAGTGCCTGCTGGAGCATCATTGTAAATTAGTCCTGGCGACGCATCTGGGTAAACCGGATGGGAAAATCGTGGAAGCCCTGCGCGTCGGTCCCCTGGCGAAAGAGTTGCAGCGCCTGCTGGGCAGAAAAGTAATCAAGCTTGATGACTGCCTTGGCCCGGAAATCAAACAAAGAATACAACAAGGGAAGCTGGGCCAGATTTTCCTCCTGGAAAATCTGCGTTTCTATAAAGAGGAGGAGCAGAATAATCCTATATTTGCCCACAGCTTAGCCAGTCTGGCTGATGTCTATGTGAATGAGGCTTTCTCTGCTTCCCATCGGGCCCATGCTTCCATCGTAGGAATTCCATACTTTCTTCCGGCAGTAGCTGGATTCCAGCTGGAAAAAGAAATCGCTTACCTGAGTAAAGCGTTGCAGCCGGAACGGCCAGCCGTCTGGATCATGGGCGGGGCAAAATTGGATAAAATAGAACTGCTCCGGCAGGCCTTACAGAAAGCCGACCTGGTTTTGATCGGGGGGGCCTTAGCCTTTCCCTTCCTGCGGGCGCAGGGATATTCCGTCGGCATGTCTAAGATGAGCGCTGAAGCGGTGCGTATCGCTAAAAATATTCTTCAAACTAAAACAGCAAAGAAGCTGGTGTTGCCGGTGGATGTGGTGGTTGCTGATGATTTCTCGCTCCAAGCAACGAGCCGGACAGTTCTGGCGGCAGAGATTCCTACCACTGCTTTTGGGCTGGATCTTGGCCCGCAGACTGTTCAATTATTCAAGCGCTATCTGCAGCCCGCTCGTACGCTGGTCTGGAACGGCCCGCTGGGCTACTTTGAATGGGAAAAGTACAGCAAGGCGACCAAGGAAATCGGGCGGTATATTGTAGGCTTGCCGGCAATCAGCATTGTGGGTGGGGGAGAGACCGCACAGGCCATGCATAAGTTTCATTTAGACTTAAGGCTGACACACGTCTCGACCGGAGGAGGAGCAGCGATTGAATTCCTGATGGGAAAGAAGCTGCCGGGGGTGGAAGCGTTGGAGAAGAATTACAGAAGATTTACCTAGAGATAGATGTACTATAAGTAAGTCGTTTGTTATATAAACTGGTTTTGGTGAGTGGAGAGGAGATTAGAGAGATTCTTAATGAAGGCAGAGCTTTCCACTATGCATTTTATAAAGAGAAAGCCAATGGTAAAAAGAATGAGTGAGAAAGAGAAAAAAAGTTTGGATGAAATAACCTTTAAGGTGTCCAGACAAGCTGATGGCTGGTACTTAGCTGCTCCCCTCCATGATCGGATCGGAGGCGCAACGGAGGCATCAGATTATGAGACACTAAAAGAAAAAGTACCTGAGTTTGTCCGAGGAAGTCTCCGTGACGAATTTCATAGAGAAGCAGGTCTTTCTCCTAATCCCCAAATTCGCCTTATTTATACCGAGTTCCTCTGTAATAATCCAGCGGTAGAGAAAATTCTCGTGAGAGGTTACTTTGAACAGGGGAGTGGATATGGGGTTCATGACGATTTATACTTCCAGTTTGATCTTCACCATAGAAGTTTTGATGCGCTGCGGGAAATGCTCTTAAAAGTAATTCAGCAGCAAGGTTATCATAATCAGCATATTGAATTTCATCTCGAGGAAGTTATCCGTTCAGATGCGCGGTATGAGTCCAGGAGAAGTGCATAAAATTCTCCGATTAAACTTTCACCCCCACTTCCTTCCCCAGGGCGATCTTCGCCAGGTTCGTAAACAGCTCAATATGCTTCTCCCTTGCGGAAAGACTGTCCTGCACATTCTCCTGCAGAATCGCTAGTTCTTCTTTAAACCGCTCTTCCTGCTGCTTAAAATGATCCAAACGATACTGTAAATCGTCCCAACGCATTAACAGGTCGCGGTTACCGGAAACCCGCTCTAAGGCGTCCAGCTGCTGCCGCAACTCGGCGTGCCACTGCGGATTCTCGGCTTTCTGCAGGTCCTGCAATAACTTCGCCCGCTGCTCTCTGATCTTCTGCAGGTCAGTGAACTGCATCGCCTGCTGCAGCTGCTGCACGTCCTGCTCGCGCTCAGCTTTCTTTTCCAGAACTTCCTTCAATTTCTCTTCCCGTTGCTGTTTCATCGCCTGCAGTTTCTTGATCTGCTCGGTCTGCTGCTCAATCGCCTGCGCTTTCTGGGTTAAAGTGTGAAGGTTGCGGTACCCGCTTTGGGTGATCTTCTGCTCAAATGCATCTTTATGCTGACGCAGCTCATGCAATGTTCCGGAAAGGAATAAGATGATCTCTTTATCCCCTTCCACCGCTTCCAGCCGGTTCAGCATCTTCTCCCAGAGCAGTTCTAAATGCTGGTGCAGGGCCAGTGACTGCGGAAACTGTTCAATCCTTGCTAACAGTTGGATCGACTTTTGCGTTTCCAAGAATAAGGTCTGGAGCTCGGGACTGCTTTTGAAACGCGGTTTCCATGGTTCTGCTTTCGTCTCGAGAAGCCATTGTTTGTCCTTGACTTTATTGAGGTACTCAGAAAATTCACTGGGGAGGTTAAATTCCTGAATTTTCACTTTAGCCCGCTTATCCAGCCATTCCACCAATTCATAGGCATGGATCTCTTCACTGACGTAGGAAAGGGCGGGCTGCTCGTCCACCAGAATGCCTGCTTTTTCCAAGACCCGGCTGAGGAAGCCCATGGCTGCTTCTAATGGTGGGGGGTTTTTAATGATTTCGCTGGGGGAAAAGATATTGTTAAGAAATAGGACTGCTTTCACTCACGCCACAACCATCTCTCCCCTCACCCTCCGGGCATTCCTTCTCATCCCTTCATATCCTGCCCGCTGATGGCGGAGCCTGTTCCGGAAATTCACCACGATGCTCAATCGTCCAGTAGGCGATACATTTACTGCCGGAAGAGTTCTGCTGCTCCCTTCATAAATCTCTTCATCTTGTTTCTGAAGATGTAATGGTAATCCCGGCCCGATAGTTCTTCTTCAGCCATTTATCATAGGCTTCTTTGATGAAATCATCAACCTGCAGCGAGCAGCAGCCGAGCCGGGGGAAGCCGCTGACTCTGGCAATATCCTTAAGTTGTGATCGGAGGATTTCCATAGTTCTTACTCTCGCAAACTTTATTCATAAATCTTCTGTTGAATTCATACTTTCCTTCTTAATTTATCATACTCTTCTCGTGATAATTCAATCTGTTTTAGAATTTCAGAAAGGAGCCCTTTTCCCAATTCTTCATCACCATGAACCGGAATCACGGTCTTTCTCCCATCAGAATGAGCATAACGCGCATGACTCCCAACGTGGTGAATTTTTTCAAAGCCAAGCTTTTCCAGGATTTTACATAACTTTCTTCCAGAGATAGGAATAAGCTTAGGCATAGGCGGCCACTTCCACTTGTTGAAGGCCCACAAATTTAAGTGGAGTTAATTCTTGGCCCTCTGATTCCAGACAGACTTGAATGGCTTCTTTAATTCTCTCCAGAGCTTCCTGAACGGTCTTCCCTTGTGTGTAGCAGCCGGGAATATCCGGCACTTTGGCTACGAAAAGGCCGTCTTCGTCTTGTTCAATGAGGACGGTAAATGTTCTTGCTTCCATGATGCGGGTGGTAATGGTCTCGTACTTTATAAGATTTTCCATCGAGGGGTGCACGTTGTTTGAAATCTCCTATAACTATTTAGGGTTTCTTTTAGTTAGCCCGTTCCCACAACAATTCAAACTGCTTTTTGTAGGTTTCCGCGACCTCTTGGTTATCAATGATAATGAGATAATAAGGTGTTCCCAGAATAAAAATAGCAATTTTATGGTTGTAGATTATCTGTGCGGTTTTACCAATATATTTTTCAGGAAGCTCGCGGTAGTGAAGATTCTCCTGCTTTAATTTTTGAGAGCCGGTTTTAATGATTATTTTTTCTTTGATATTCTTTGATTTGATAACATTAAAATATTGTTTAAGATAAATTGGCTCCACTTCATTCAGGAGGACTTCTTCATCAATACCGATCAAATACGCGGTTTCATTTTTCTTTAACGTCGCTACCATATCCTTAAGCAGAGTCCGATAGACCATTTTTCCTTTATGCAGCTCGACCCTGGTATCTTCTTTGGTTATCTCTGAGATTTTTTTACTATTCCATCTCTTCCATCAATTTCAGGGCATAATCCCCTAACGCTCCCTGCAGCCAGTTTCGCGAGCGGAGAGTTGCCTTTACATCTTCCACAAAGTTTTCTTTAGTTATCTTTTTCTTTTGATAGAGCAGCAGGAGAAGATAGAAACTGGGCTTAGCAGCCAATTTCTCTTTTTCCCATAACACTCGGGCGGCATGAACATCATCCGTAAGGGCAAGATACCCTTTCTCCTTTGCTACCGAGAATACTTCTTTTTCAGCACTTTCCAGAGAAAGAGCGAGCAATCGTAAGGGGATTATGCTCACCAATTTTAGATCAATAATCTCCTGTGCTTTTCTCCCTAATACGTCGCGATACTGAGAAAACTGCTGCAGTTCCTGCTGGACCGCAGGAGTAATGATCAACGCATGTTCCTTTCGTAATAATGGAAAATAGCGTGAACAGCTCAGAGAAAGCAGGGCGCCGGTGTCAGCGATGACTTTCATGGAGAACATCCTCAATCCAGTGCTTCCCGAACTTCAAGTCTTTGATCTCTTCTTCCCGGAGCACTTTGCGCAGTTTGGTCTCTGGAATCTCTCCTTTAAGCCAGAGTTCAGCGGCTACTTTTTTTAATCGTTCCTGCTCTTCCCGCTCTTTCAGGAGGTGAACAATCGCTTCCTTAATGAGTTCCGTGCGGGTTTTATATTCCTCTTCCGCTTCCCCATCGATCTGCCGAAGTAGTTCCGGTTCCATACGCAGGGAAAACTGAGTGGTTTCCATCGTAACCCATTGTATATACGTTGGGATATATAAAGTTTGCGGTGATTAAATCCAGCAAAGCCTTGAAAAGGCAAGCTTCACCACCCCACCGACCCCCCCCCACTTCACAATTCCCCTCACCTTCCCGCCACAATCTCAATCACATCGCAATTCTTTAGCAGATAATCTTTCCCCACCGGCTTCTTCGTCTTGACGTCAATCGCCCGGATGAACTTCTTGCCCAGATCCGTATGCAATTTATAGGCGAAGTCTAAAGCGGTCGTTCCTGCCGGCATTAAAAAACAGTCCGGTAAACAGCGCCCTTCCGAATCTTCCAGCTTGCTCACCCCGCCCGGAAATATCGCCACATACTTTAACAGCTCAAAGACCGCTTTATCTAACACTTGCTGTACCCCAGTCGAGCCAAATTTGTCCAGGATATTTTGCTGGATGAATTGTAAAGCTTTCTTCTGCTGGGAATTTAATTTCTCTCCCTGGAGTATCTGGAACTTTTCTTCTCCCGGCAGGTACTCCACCAGACCATTCTTAGCCGCTTCCCGCAGGGCTAATTCCGATTCCGCAGAACAGCCCATAAACAGCCTATCGGGAAACTTCTTTTTCAGCTTCGCCAGATTTTCCGCTGCACTAGGAAGATCAATTTTATTGGCGGCAATAATCATCGGCTTAGTTTTCTTTCTCAATATTAC
>JBBSWG010000001.1:0-8068 GCA_038046425.1 Nanobdellota archaeon | reverse complement strand
ACTACAAAAACCTTACGCCACCGTTCCTAGAACGGTGGAAACACGGAATTGTACTCGGTACAAATAGGCATCAACCGTTTCCGAGGAGGAAAATTTTGTGGGAAAGCTATTTAGCTTTTCTACGATAAAGTTTATTTTTCGCCGATATTGTTGGGATCGTTCTTCCATCCACCATTTAAACCAGAAGAGATATTTAAGGTTACCGATTCTTCAGCCCCAACTGCTGATCCACATCTTTAGCTATTAACAGCAGGCGGTCAAAAATCCTGGTGGTGTCTGCTTTCAATTCTTCCATGGCTGCAGTTAAGCTTCCACCTCTTAGGACGATGAGCTTGCGCTCCCGATACACTAAGCCCGAATCCATTAAATTACGGACATGGTGGTTAATCCTTCCGGCAGTAACCAGCAGATCTTCCGCCAATTCTTCGGACGGCACGGCCCGCTCAACTGAAAAGCGTTTCAGGAAAGTGTGCATAATTCGGGGAGATAGCTGCTCCAGGTCCCGGCCACTATTTAACCCTAAGCTTTCACAGAGCCATTCAATGTCCTGCTCGACGTACTTCTCGCGGGGCTTTTCCAGGTTCCGTAAAGTCAATTCTTGGTACATTTAAGCAGGAAATTTCTCAGGTTATATAAATTTTGTTAAATTTAGTTGAAATTGTTTCAATTTAACTTTGTTCCTCTCAATTTTTCCACAAACCTTATAAACAGGGCACTTTGCTAACCTGGCATCATAATTATGGGAGGTAGAAAGCATGGGCATCATTCCAATCGGTGAACGGGTCTTACTGAAGCCAGTGGAAGAAGAAAAGACTGCTGGCGGGATTTACATTCCGGAATCAGCGATGAAAGATAAGAAGGAAGGCTGGGTGGAAGCGGCGGGCACGACTAAGGAAGGCAAAGAGCTGCCGGTCAAGAAAGGCGACCGGGTCATTTACGGCGGCTACAGCCATGAGGAAGTCGAAGTCAACCGCCAGAAATTTATCTTAGTGGAATTTAAGGATATTGTGGCGAAGGTGGAGTAGGCAAACAAATACCTAAAATTAATACATAACATCGACAGGTGATCAATCATGACTAGCAAACAAATTATGTTCAATGAGCACGCCCGGCAAGCCCTGTTAAAAGGCATAGATAAAGTTGCCAATACGGTTAAAATCACTTTAGGGCCCAAGGGCCGGAATGTCGTTCTCGACAAGGTCCTGCATCCTTTAATCACCAACGACGGCGTGACTATTGCCAAAGAAATTGAGCTTAAGGATAAATTTGAGAATGCCGGCGCTAAACTGGTCAAGGAAGTTGCCCAGAAGACTCAGGATACGGCCGGCGATGGCACGACAACTGCCACTCTTCTAGCCCAAGCGATGGTGATGGAAGGCCTTAAGAACATCACTGCCGGTGCTAATCCCATGGAAGTCAAGCGCGGGATTGAAAAAGCGACGGAGGAAGTAGTCACCTTTGTCAAAAGCAGGAGCGTGGAAGTGAAAGACAAGCAGCGGATCGTGCAGGTAGCTACCATCTCGGCCAATAACGATGCGGAAATCGGCCGATTGATTGCCGATGCCATGGAAAAAGTCGGCAGCAACGGCGTCATTACCGTGGAAGAAGCCAAAAGCATGGAAACCAGCTTAGAGGTGGTGGAAGGGATGCAGTTTGATCGTGGTTTTATCTCACCGTACATGATGACTGACGCTGAGAAAGGTACCTGTGAATTTGAAGATGCCAACATCCTGATTACTGATAAAAAGTTGAGCAGCATCAAGGAACTTATTCCCGTGCTGGAGCGCTGCGCCCGGGAAGGACGACCATTATTTATAATTGCTGAGGATGTGGAAGGTGAAGCCGTAACTGCTTTAGTGCTAAATTTGATCAGGGGAGCCTTAAAAGTCTGTGCGGTGAAAGCGCCGGGCTTTGGCGACGAGCAAAAGGAAATGCTGGAAGACCTGGCTACCTTAACTGGCGGGCAAGTGGTCAGCGAGAATAAAGGCATGAAGTTAGAGAATTTTAAAGGTGACTGGTTAGGTTCAGCCCGACGGATTGCGGTGGATAATGAAAAGACCACCTTAGTCGAGGGCAAAGGCAGTAAGGATAAGATCAAGGCCCGCACTAAGCTGGTGGAATCGCAGATTGCCATTGCTGATTCTGAATATAAGAAAAAAGACTTGCAGAAGCGACTAGCGAAGCTGAGCGGAGGTGTAGCTGTAGTTAAAGTTGGCGCCGCTACCGAAACGGAGATGAAAGAAAAGAAGATGCGCGTCGAGGATGCCTTAAATGCTACGAAAGCAGCAGTTGAAGAGGGGGTCGTAGCCGGCGGGGGCTTAACGCTGTTACAGGCCACCAAGATTTTAGAGAAGCTGAAGGTGGAGAATGACCAGCAGGTCGGCGTAAGCATTGTCAAGCGCTCTTTAGAAGAGCCTATCCGGCAGATTGCCGAGAATGCCGGCAAGGAAGGAGCGGAAGTTATTTCTCATCTACGCACGGAGAAGAATGATAAAGTAGGTTATAATGCCAAGACTGATACCTATGAAGACCTGTTCCAGTCGGGGGTGATTGATCCCACTAAAGTGGTCCGAACGGCCTTACAGAATGCTGCTTCCATCGCGGCGATGGTCTTAACCACGGAAGCGATCGTGGTGGATTTTGATGAAGAGAAGGATAAGGTGACGACGCCGGCCATAATCATTTAAACACCAAAGATTGATATGAATCTTCCCTCTTTATTTACGTCCAAGTTCATAGTGTAAGCCACTTCCACAAAGGAAGGTATTTTATTTTTCGCTTGATTCCGAACCATTCGGCAGTTTCTTCAGTTTCTTTATCCCGAGTAATAATTAAAAGGTTATCACAACGAAGTTCCTGAGACGCTTTAAGTAAAGCCCGAATTTCCCGCTCTTTAGTTTTACGATTATCCCCGGCAGAGCAGACCTGGATCAGCTGCGCTACTTTTAATCCCTCTTTAACCACAAAGTCAATTTCATTCTGTTGCGAATCTTTCCAAAAATAAATATGATGTTCACCACGCAGTTCTTGCTTTTTGAGTTGGACCGCAACACAGTTTTCATATAATCTCCCTAAATCAGGGGTAAGCTGAAAGGCTTTGGCGGTAATGAATCCATTATCAATACAATAAATTTTCTTGTTGCGGGCTACTTGTTCTTTTAGTTTAAATGAAAATTGCTTTATCTGAAAAAAGAGAAAAGCTTCTTCTAAATAATGAAGGTATTTTTCAACCGTGCCGACACTTTTGCACTGACCTATTTTGGTAAGGGTACGAAAAGAAAATTCTTTGGCTACATTAGAGAGAAGATAAACTGCAAGATCATCAATGGCTGAAGGATTCCTAATGCGGTAGCGCTTGACAACATCTTTGTAAATTATAGAAGTGAACAAAGTGGACAAATATTCTTTAACGTTGGTTTTCTGCAAAAAAGGCTCGGGATACCCGCCAGTTAGGATATAACTTTCCAGTTTAGCGGCAATTTCTGAGGAAATAAAGTTCTTTTTTTCAGATCCCAGCGTTTCGGAAAAAGAGAAAGGGAACAACACTAATTGCTGATGGCGTCCAGTAAGATGGGTAGCCAATTCTTTGCTCAAAAGATGGGCATTGCTTCCAGTAAGGATTAATCTCTTTCCTCTTCGATGCAAGCGGTTGGCAAAGAGTTCCCATCGGGGCAGATTTTGTATTTCATCAAAAAGATAGGTCTCGGGGTTCTGATAAAGCTGATCGAGAACCGCAACAATCTCATCGTAGTTCTTTACGGTAGAGAGAGCTTCGTCATCAAAATTAGCGTAGGCAAATGGTTCCGATAAAGCATGAATGGCAAAAGTTGATTTTCCGGCTCGGCGTGGGCCGAGAATAACCCGGATAAGGGAAGTTTGAGGGAGTTCTATTTCTCTGAGAAGATAGTGCTCACTCTTCTTTTGCTGGAGTTCCCGCTGTTGTAGGATCAGTCTTTCTTGAATCATTTTGAACCGTATTTTTCCGTCATTTATAAATGTTTCCATTATAATGGACAAAAGTTTAAAGATTTGTCTAATATAATAGTTTTAATCCCAGTGTTAAAGTTCTCTTCTGTACCAAAATAACCGTAATACTTCACTATCTTGAAGCAGAGGGCGGCCGCCAATGAGGCGGGCGAGCAGTGGCGGTTACAGAGATTCGTCCGTCTGTTCCACCGCCTCAGAGTAAGACTACGATTATACGACGATAGGCACGGCGAGCGGTGGCGAGCCCGCCGGCGCCGCCCTCTGCTTCCTATGAAGCGCCACCAGCATCTTCAAAATTCCTGATTCAGTTATCGTAGGAGCTGCTTCCCCGTAGGGGGCAACCCCCAGCAACGCTCTGGAAGAGAACTTCGAGGGAATTTTGACCTTAGGATGCTGGTGGCGCTTCAGGATAGTGAAGTATTACAAATAACCGAAAAGTTTAAATATTAAACAATATTTAATAATGTTAAATGATCATTGCTGATGCCTGTTCAGTGATCCTGTTGGCAAAAGCCTCGGTGCTGGAAGGGAGCAGCAGCACTTACAATATCTGTATTTCCACCCAGGTTTACGAAGAGGTGCTGGCTGGAAAGCAAAAGCAGTTTCAGGATGCCCTGCTGCTGGAGCGATTGGCGCGGGAAAAGAAAATTAAGATTATTGAGGCACCGTCCGCCAGTAGGAGAAGAATCCAGCGTGATTTTAGGATGGGAGAAGGGGAAGCATCCACCATCGCCTTGGGAATAAAAGAACGGGCCATAGTCGCCACTGATAATCGGCAGGGGAGGAAAGCTGCTCGCATTTATGGCCTTCCGTTGGTCGGGAGTATTGATATTGTTGTCAGTCTCACCAAGAAAGGGATAATTTCCAAAGAGAAAGCACAGGAAGCTTTACGAATACTCCGGGAAGAAGGTTGGTTTTCGCCGTATCTCATTGAACAAGCGCGGGGTGACTTACCATGAGCGAAGTGGAATTTTTAGGAGCACGGTTAGAGAAAGAGGTAATTGAAATGGTAGAAGAAACAGCTAAAGAGGAATATGTCGATAAAACCAAGGCCCTGACGGAATTAATAATTTTAGGGCGGCAAAAATATTTATTAGCGAAATACCTACGCCGGTATGGGGAGGGCCGCTGTTCCCTGGATAAAGCCGCCCTGCTGGCTGGGATTACCGTCAGTGAAATGATGGAAGAGGCCGCTAAGGCTGGCTTGCGTTCCGAAGAGACGATTGAGGAATACAAACAAGGGTTATTGCTCCTCTCCCAAAAATAATCAAAAATAATCTTTAATCTTCTTCTGCACCTCTTCATGCACCAGCCAGAGGACGAGTAAAGCGGCGTCAATGCCCATGGCGTATAAGTCATCTGTTATGAATGTAGGGCACCAGGAAAATGTTCCGCTAAGCCACGGCCAGAGAAAACTTTTTGCTCCCCCATACAGGCAATCTAACGGCAAATGCACCAACCAGCCAAAGGCAATGACATAGAAAATCTTGGCCGTGGTGCGATCATGCTGATAGTGCCGGATGAGGCCGATAGCCAAGAACAAGAGCACGAAGAAAATGCTGTGGGTAAAGAGGCCATGGTAATTGGCAGGCACACCGGTAAGCAGAGAAACCAGCCAGCCCAGAGGGATATCCAAGTCTGGCGCTAAGCCGGCAATACCACCGATGACGACCAGATAACGGGGAAATTTGTTCTTGCCGAAGAGGTAATGCCGGAACAGGTCCAGCAGAACCAGGGGAATAAGGACGTGGGTGACAGCTAAGGCCATAGAAAAGGGAAAATGAGAAAGGATATAAAGGTTTGTTTGAGTGAAGTGGTACGGTGCTATGCTCCCCACTTCCTTAAAAAACACATAAATCCGGTATGCCCCAGCATCTCATGCTCCGGTCGCATGACCCGCTCGTCGATTTTCCATTTCCGTTCCAGGAGTTCTATAGTTTCCAGCACTTTTATCCTGGTCATCTTGGTGGAATCAATGAGCTGCTTAATTTGGTTGATCTGGGGTGAATAAACGACCAGGTAGCCGCCCAATTTCAGGGCTTTTTCCGCGTGGGCAGTTACTTTCCAGGGCTCGGGCAGATCCAACGTGAGCAAATCCAGCTCTTCCTCTGCCAGGCCCTGATAAATATCTTCCAGCTTAGCGTTAATATTCCGAAAGCCAAACAGAGCAATATTCTTCATCAACACCCGGTAATGTTCCGGGTTATTCTCATAGACGATAACTTCCTTACAGACATTCGCTAAGGATAGGCATAAAGCTCCTGAGCCACCACCAGCATCAACTACCACAGAATCTTTATTCACGCCTGTTTTCGCCAGAATAAGTCCGATATCCTTCTGGATCAGCACTTGCGGGCCGCGCTGCAGCTGTTCCCACAGATCCGGGAAAGAAGGGGTTAAGAGCAAAAAGGGCTTTTTCGTTGAGGAGAACACTTTTTCTTTGTTTGCTTGCAGCTCCTGGCGGGAAATAGTGCCGGAAGAGGTATGGAAATCCTTAGTGGGATCTTTCACCAGGTATTTCTTTCCGCTGGCTTGCTCGAGGAGGAGTTTTTTGGAGTTCATAGTATCATCCGTCGTGCTTTCTCTGGCCGATACAAATCAAAGACAATTACCGCTACACTTTTCGTGGTATTATCATTTCCAGAGGAAAAGCAGAAGGTTTTTCCTATTTTCTCTGTAAACGTTCCGGAGACTTCCACTGTTTCATGGATATGGCCATGTAACGTGACATACGGCTGATTTTTCTCAATGAACTGCCGCAGGGCCAGGCTTCCCACGTGCTGCCCGGGAGCAGTTTGATCTAAAGCCGTATTATCAGGAGGCGTATGAATGACATAAAGCGTCTGCTGCGGGTCACGGGTAAACACCTGATTTTCTAAATCCCATTGAATGGAATCTTTTTTTTCCATCGCGGCAGTAAAGGTAAACTCTGACCTGCCGGCTCTCGTTGTTTTAAAGCCCGCTAAGCGATAATTCGCCTTTTTCCTTTGTTCGTAGCGCGCACCCAGCCTGGACGGTACCATACTTAAATCATACTTCTCCCAATCTTTAATGGCAAAGGGCGTTATCGGTACATAACTATAGCCGCAAATTTCAAAATCGTTAGTCAGCCTTTGCCGCCGGCCATGAATGGAGGAAGGCAATTTTTCAACCAGATCTTTATTGGCGGCAGCATCGTCGTTGCCCAGAAGGAAAAAAGTGGCAATATTCTCCTCCGTTAAGCTATCCAGCATCTTTAATAATCTCTGCTCGAGGAAGGCTCGTTGTCCGGCGATATATTCATCGGGGGGAAAATGTTTTGGCAGCAGATCGCCCCCCAGGATAACGGCCTGGGCGCCACTGCGTACCGCATAATCCATTAATCGCTGATACTGCTGTTCATTCCCATGAAGGTCTGAGGAATAGACCAGGAGATATTCCGTTCGGTCCATGTTAAACCAGAAGAGCGTATGCTTTTTAAAGATTTGGCTGCAAATATCCTCAGTGAGACCTATCCCCAACACCCATGCCTTTCCCTAACGAAAAGAAGCTCTATCTGCAGAAGCAGGACCAGAGCAAGAAAGGTGAGATTGATCAGCAAGTTCTTCCCCTGTTAAAACTCATCAATGCCCACGATGATTATTACACCACTTCTTCCTGTGCGGGCCGGGTCTATCTCTGGCGGGGCTCAGGAAAGAAGAATGAGGTGGAATGGATTAAGGTGAGCCATGAATTGGTTGGGGAAGATTTTTTTGAACTGGAAGCGTGGAGAGCACCAAATCCGAGCGATACAATCGATGTTAACATCAATCTGCGGAGGGGGATGCCCCCTACGGGGAGGCGCCGCACTCAGAAAAGACAGACCAAGAGCGAGGCGGTGCTCTCCACGCTTGAGAAAGCGGATGCACTACACTTTCCGACAACAGAAATCATCTGGCTGCGCTTAGAACCATTTATCCTGCATATAGCTTGTAAAGATTTGGCGGCAGCAAACCACTTAGTCGAGCTGGCCAGGAAAATCTACAAGAAGAGTTGTATCTTGACTATCAGCAACAAGATCATGGTGGAGATTAGGGGGAGTGAACTGATTGAAATGCCAATG